>NZ_JBFULO010000029.1:0-19875 GCF_054049855.1 Stenotrophomonas sp. P5_B8
CACCCGCACCCACGTGGACTACTACACCGACAGCATCGACTTCACCAAGCTCAAAGTGCTGGACCGCTTCGACGGCTGCATCGCCGGCCGCGGCGATTCCCACCACGGCGAAGTGCATGTGGTGCGGCGCGTGGCCGGCTACAAGAAAATCCGCTATTACACCCACGAGAACATCGGCTACGGCCCGGTCAACCTGCCCGACCAGGAACTGCACACCACGGCGGTGTGGTGGCAGTTGCCGCAGGCGCTGCTGCTGACCGCGTTCGACAGCAAGCAGGAAGCGCTGGATGGCTTCCTCGGCGCGGCCTACGCGCTGCACATCGTGGCCACCGTGGCGGTGATGGCCGACGCGCGCGACCTGCAGAAGGCCGTGGGCAACGGCGACGGCGCGTGGTTCGCGGTGGCCGACCAGAGTGGGCGCGGCCAGCTGCGCGGCGCCGAGTTCGATGCCAGCGCGATCGAACTGCAGCAGCAGTTCGTGCCCACCGTGTACCTGTACGACAACTTCCCCGGCGGCGTCGGCCTGAGCGAACCGCTGTGGCTGCGCCAGGCCGAACTGCTGCAGCGCGCGCGCGAACTGGTGCAGCGCTGCGACTGCAAGGCCGGCTGCCCGGCCTGTGTCGGCCCGGTGCTGGCCGGCCAGGAGGACGATGCCACCACGCCCCGGGCGCTGGCGCTGAAGGTGCTGGACCTGTTCGACGACCACGCGTTGCCCAGCGCCGCCGAGCGCGAGCGCGTCACCGCCGAGGTGGTGCCGCAGTGAGCCTGAGCCTGGACAAGCTGCGCCTGCTGCGCCGGCAGGCCGGCGATGCCACGCCGGCGCCTGCCCGGGAGTGCGTTGCGGCCAGCGGTGAAACGCTTGCGCCAGCAGGCAATGCGTTGGTCGCTGCCGACCATGCGTCGCCCCCCATCGGCCCATCGGCCGGTCCCCTCCCTGGTGCCGCCAACGACGCCCACGCGCGCAAACCCGCGCCGGCCTCGGTCTTCGCCTGGGTCGAGCAGGAAATCCGCCACAAACCCACGGGAGAGTCTGCCCCGGTTCCGGCAGCGAAGGCGCCTGCACCGACCCTGCGCAAACCCGACGTCGGCGGCCTGCATCGCCTGCTCGGCCTGCGCGGGCGCGGCGCCAGCGCCACCGCCGCCCAACCGCGCGCCACCGCGCAGGACCGCCACATCCCCGGCGAGGAAATCGCGCCAGGCCTGTTCCTGATCCAATCGTTCCTGCCCCAGCCCATCCCCACCCAGGCGCTGTCGCTGGCCTTCGCCAGGCGTGAGGGCGAACAGGTGCAGCCGCAGGACCTGATGTTCTTCGACACCGAGACCACCGGCCTGGCCGGCGGCACCGGCACCCGCGCCTTCATGATCGGCGCCGCCGACTGGCATGCCCATCCCGAACAAGGCGACGGCCTGCGCATCCGCCAATTGCTGATGACCACCATGGCCGCCGAAACCGCGATGCTGCGCGAGTTTGCCGGCTGGTTGCAGCCCAGTACCGTGTTCTCCAGCTACAACGGCCGCTGCTACGACGCCCCGTTGCTGAAGACCCGCTACCGCCTGGCCCGGCAACGCTGCCCGATCACCCCGCTGGACCACGTGGACCTGTTGTTCCCCACCCGCCGCCGCTATCGCGGCACCTGGGAGAACTGCCGCCTGGCCACCATCGAACGCCAGTTGCTGCAGATCGTCCGCGAAGACGACCTGCCGGGCGCCGAAGCGCCTGCGGCGTGGTTGAACTACCTGCGTGGCGGCAGCGCGGTGAACCTGCGGCGCGTGGCCGACCACAACCACCAGGACGTGGTCACCCTGTCGCTGCTGATGCTGCGGCTGGTCGCCGAAGAACAGCGCGAGCGGGAGACGTTGGCGTTGCAGGGTGGCTGAGCCGGCACCGGGTCATGGACGGTGCTTTTGACACCGCGTGAAGCACAGACCCACCACACTGCCCKCTACTTACCGCCCGTGAGGAACGCCGCATGCGTATGACACTCCTGCTTGCCCTCGGCTGTGCCCTGCCCCTGGCCGCCTGCAGCCAACCCCCGAAGAGCAGCGCGCCGACCTCCGAGCCGATGGCCGCCGGCGCCGACAGCGCCAGCCGCTGCGATGCCGAAAAGCTGACCGGCCTGGTCGGGCAGACCGCCAGCGAGGCGGTGATCAGCAAGGCGGTGAAGGACAGCGGCGCCCGCCATGCACGCGTGCTCAAGCCGGGCATGGCGATGACCATGGACTTCCGCGAAGACCGCCTCAGCATCGAAGTGGACGAACAGAACAAGATCGTGCGCGCCAACTGCGGGTAAGCGCACGCTGCCCGATGGCCTCGGTGGCACCGAGGCCCGGTGCGCCTATCCCTGCACTTGCGCTGGATCGACGTGCTCTTCGGCTTGGGTCGCCGCGCCAGCGGAAGGTGTCGCGGTGTCGCCCGGTGCGTCGAGCGCATCGGCGTCGCTCAGCCCAGCCGCTTGCCCCGGCTCGACCTCCATCGCGCCCGCTGCCATGGCGGGCGCATCGACAGCCGCGACCTGCACGTTGGATTCACCGATCAGCGCGGTGATGGTCTCGCGATCCGCCAGCCCGAGCATGTGGGCGATCAACACCGCACATTCCGGGCCGATCTGCCGCGAGGCTTCCGCTACCGCGGCATGATCATTGGCCTGCCACTCCGACAGCGGTCGCTTCTGCTCGAACTGGCCTTGGCAGCTGCCACGTGCGCTGGCACGTCGCGCGCCAGGCGCCTTCAAGGTGGCCGTGACGGTGTAGGACAGGATGTAGTCATCCTTGAACATGCCTTCGTAATCCAGCGACCATTGATCCTGGCGCAGCGCGATCTCGTAACCGGCTTTGGTGTCCTGCGCCACCTGAACGCCGGCCGATCCTGCCCACGCCTGCAACGCCGCCTGCACCAGCACCGCCGGCCCCTGCTGTGCCACCCGCTGGTGGCCGAATTCATTGATGCCGCGTTGGGTCAGGTCGCTGGAAATCTGCGCGACCTGCATCGCGTCCTGCAGGTTGCCGACCGGGCTTCCCATCGCGTTGCCCACCACCATGCCCAGGCCGAAGGCGGCCATGCGCTGGCCCTTGGTCCTGACCGCCACGGTGCCGACGCCCTTCAAGGGCTGGAACACGATACCGGCGGCTTTTACGCCGTCGACGGTGTCGGCCTGCACGGCGCCTGCGGACGGGGAGACCAGCATGGCGCACAGCGCCACCGGCAGTAGCGCGATCGGAAACTTCATGAACATCCTTGTCGAACCGGGAAAGAGTGCAGATGCCCGGGAGCGACGCGTACCGCGCGCCCGCCGCCTGCGTAGGCGTATCGGCAGGGGACGGGCGAACTTGAGTGGCCGGCGACAACGGCGCCCGCGCGGGGCGCTTGCCTCAATTGCCCAGACGCTGCGCCTTGCCGCTTGACAGGGCCTGGTCGATGACGATGCGGACTTCGCGCATCGCACGTGCCGACGCCACCGCCTGCTGCTGGGCCAACGTCGCCTGTTGCCTGCCGAATTCGGCCTGCTGCCGCGCAGCGCTTGCCATCTGACTGGCATCCACCGCCCGGCGCGCGTCGATGCGTGCCTGACGTGCGGCGCGGCTGGCGGCGGAGGCCGCCTCGACGCTGGCCTGACGTGCCGCCTGGTTGGCCACTTCGGCCACATCCACCGAGGCCGTCGCATCGGCGGCGACCTGCAACGACACCGTTGCCATGTGTTCGCCGATGTCTGCCTGGCGATCGCCCAATGCGGCCTGCGCATTGCCCAGCGCGGCCACCTCGGCCTGCGTACGGATCAGCTGCTTGAGCACGGCCGGATCGCGGATCAGGTAGCGCGTCTGGCCCCGACGCACCCACAGGGCGGGTTCGCCGTTACCCGCATCGTGCCGCGCCTGCTTGAGGTCGGCGAGCGAGGCGTTGACCAGGTTGTCGCCGTTGCTCATCAGTACGAAGGCCTGCCCCGGTTGCTGGGAGAGGTTGAGCTGGCCGTGGGTGACGAACGAGGTGTCCGTGCCCAGCGCCTGCGGCTGCTGCGGTGCGCGCGGTGGCGCAGGCGCGGTCGCCGCTGCCGGGGCCTGCGGCGCGGGCATCGGCCTGGGGGCCGACGCAGGGGTCGGCGCCTCCATCGGTTCCGGCGCCGGCAACGGCTCCGCTGGCGTCGGCAGGCTAGGCGCAACGGGAGCGGGCGGCGGCGGCGGGGCTACCGCCGCGACCAGGCGCAGCGGTGCCACGCCGACCAGCACGAACACCGCCGTGATCGCCAGCGCAGCCACGCGCGGAAAACGGCGGGTCTGCTGCAGGCTGAGCAGGCGCCGCTTGAGGCTGCGGAAGTTCGGCGAGGCACTGGCCACGCCCACCGCCGGACGCGGCGCCACCCCCAACTGCACCAGCMGCCGGCCGTAGTCGTGGCGGCAGTGTCCGTGCCCGGCCACCACCGCACCATCGCAGGCTTCCTCGCGGGCCAACGCGTATTCGCGGGCGGCCAGGTGCACCAGCGGATGGAAGAAGAACACGTGCTGCGCCAGCGCCGGCAGCAGGCCCCACCACAGGTCGCGACGCTGCAGGTGGATCAGCTCGTGGGTCAGCGCCATGTCCAGGTCATCGGCACCCATCGTCGGCAGTTCGCGGGCGGGCAGCAGCAGCACCGGGCGCCACGGCCCGATCAGTTGCGGCGACCGGATCTGCGCGGAAATCTTCAGCGTCGGCGCGCGGCGCAGGCCATGCGCTTCGGCCGCCAGGTGCAGCGCTTGCTGCAAGGTGGCATCGGTGCATTCGGCGGCGTCGCGCACCAGCACGCGGCTGTGGCGGTACCCGCGCAGGCTGTGCAGCAGCAGCACCAGCACACCGGCCGCCCACACCGCCAGCAGCAGCGCCGGCCACGACCACAGCGCTGAAGCCGGTGCGGCCATCGCAACCGTCTCCAGTGCGGCAGGCGCCGCGCCGAGCGCGGCGTCCATGGCCGGCAGCGCCACCATGTGCGTGGTCTGCGTTGCCGGCGCCGGCAACACCGCCAGTTCCAGCGGACTGCTCCAGACCAGGCCCAGCACCGCCTGCGCGGCCACCAGCCACCACAAGCGCACGCGTGTTGCGGCCGGCAGGCCGGGCAGCAGCCGGCACACGCCCCACACCAGCCCCACCAGCACCGCGCTCTGCACGCTGGTCCAGCCCAGCCGTGCCAGCAATTCCATCATCATGATGTCCATGGCTCAGCCCTCCCGCTTGCGTGATTGCAACTGCGCCACCAAGGCTTCCAGCTCGGCCAGCTCCTGGTCGCTGACGTCGGCCTTGTGCGACATGAAGGCCACGAACGGCGACACCGATCCCTGCAGGGTCTTCTCCACGAAGCTGGCCACCGCGCCCTGCACCACGCGGTCCTGGCCACTGGTGGCGGCGTAGCGGTACACGCCCTGCACCTGCTTGCGCTGCAGGTAGGCCTTGCCGCGCAGGCGCTCCATCATGGTCAGCACGGTCGAACGGGCCAGGCCACGCGCTTCGCCAAACCCGGCCGCCACCTCACCCACGGTGGCGCCGCCCTGTTCTGCTACGTACTGCAACAGGGCCAGCTCCTGGTCCCCGATGGTCTTGCCGCGCATGGCGCTCTCCGATGACTACACGTGTCGCTACCGTGCCAGTGACTACAACTGTCGTCAAGTGCCGGAGGGCGTGCGCCGACGAACGGCAGCCGACGCGTCCATTAAACCTTTTGGCCCGCCGCCGCATCCAAGCCTGCGAGCCCGGACCGTCCCTGCTCCACCGGCGCCCGGCGTTCGGTGCACCCGCCCAAGGAAAGCTGCATGCGTTCCCGCACCCTCCGCGCCACCGTCCTGGCCGCACTCGTCATGCCCCTGGCGTGCTTCGCCGCTCCGTCCACCGCCTGGGACCAGGCCAACGCGCAGACCCGCCAGTTCGTGCAGGAAACAATGCAGGCCAAGCGCATTCCCGGGCTGCAGATCGCCGTCGTCAAGGACAACCACCTGGTGCTGTCGGAGGCCTACGGCATGGCCAACGTCGAGAATGCCGTCGCTACCACGCGCGATACGCGCTTCCCGCTGAACTCGGCCACCAAGTCCTTCACCGGGGTGGCGATGGCCCAGCTCGCCCAGGCCGGTCGCGTGGACCTGCAGGCCCCCGTGTCGCACTACCTCGATGATCTGCCGCCGGCGTGGGGCAAGGTGCGGGTACGCCAGCTGCTCGCCCACACCTCCGGCCTGCCGGACATTCTCGATGCGCAGGGGCTGCTCGGCGGCGGTACCGAACAGGAGGCCTGGAAGCAGGTCACCGCCCTGCCGGTGGAGGCCGCGCCCGGCGAGCGCCACCGGTACAACCAGACCAACTACGTGCTGCTGGCGCGGATCATCGCCAAACAGTCCGGCATGCCGTACGAGCAGTACATGGCAAAACACCAGTTCAACGTGGTGGGCATGCCGCGCACCACCTTCGGCGACAGCTACGATCTGGTCGCCACTGCCGCCACCATCTACAGCTGGTTCCCGCGCAGGACCGACGCACCGGATGCGCCGGCGCGGCTGTCACACTGGTTCTACGATCTTTCACCGGGGCTGTGGGCCGGCGCCGGCATGCTCACCACCGCCGACGAAGTGGGTCGTTGGATGATCGCGCTGTCCAAGGGCCAGCTGCTCGACAAGGACGGCGTGCGCCGCATGTGGGCGCCGGAGGTCCTGAGCAACGGGACCCCCGGCGCCTGGTCGGCTGGCTGGCCGGTCATGGGCACGGCACCGGATCTGCAGGTCGGCGGCATGGGCGGCGCACGCGCGGCCTTCATCGTGTATCCCGAACGCCGGCTGGCGGTGATCGTGCTGACCAACCTGGTCGGGGCCAACCCGCAGGACTTCATCGCCCCGATCGCCGCCTTCTACACCGACCCGGCCATGCTCAACCGCGCGGACCGCCCATCACCGGCAGGATCACCCCGCTGATGTAGCTGGCGGTGATCGGCGAGGCCAGGAATACGTACGCCGGGGACAACTCCTCCGGCTGTGCCGGGCGGCCCATGTCGCTGTCCTTGCCGAACTCGGCGACGTCGGCAGGCTTCTTGTCGGCCGGGTTGAGCGGCGTCCACACCGGTCCCGGCGCCACCGCGTTGACCCGGATGCCACGCGGCAGCAGCTGGCTGGCCAGCGCCTTGGTGAAGGCATGGATGGCGCCCTTGGTGGCCGAATAGTCGATCAGCGCCTTGCTGCCGAACAGCCCGGTTTCCGAACCGGTATTGATGATGCAGTCGCCTTCCTGCAGGTGCGGCAGCACCGCACGCGCCATCTGGATGTAACCGCCGATGTTGGTCTGCAGGGTCTCCTGCAGGTGTGCATCTTCCAGGTCTTCCAGGCGTTCGCAGTGCAGCTGGAATGCCGCGTTGTTGACCAGGATGTCGATCCCGCCGAATGCCTTGGCGACCTGCTTGACTGCCTTGTTGCAGAATTTTGGATCGCGCACGTCGCCAGCGATCACCACGCAGCGCGCGCCCTCGGCTTCCACGTGCTGGCGGGTGACCTTGGCATCGGCCGCTTCGTCCAGGTGCAGCACGGCCACGTCGGCGCCTTCGCGGGCGAACAGCACCGCTACGGCGCGGCCGATGCCCGAGTCGGCGCCGGTGATGATCGCGCGCTTGCCTTTCAGCTTGCCGCTGCCCCGGTAGTCGGGGGCCAGGAAGCGCGGCGCCAGCTGCAGTTCGTGCTCGTTGCCGGGCTTGGACACCTGCTGCGCCGGCATTGTTTCCGGTTGTTTGCGGGGACCGGCCTGGGTGGCCTTCTTCGTGGCCTTTTTCGCCGCTACCTTCTTCGCGGCCTGCTTGGCCACGCGCATGTCCTTGGCCTTCTCCTGGTCCTGCAGGCGACGCTGGCGCGCGGCCACGCGGGCGGCGCGCGGATCCTTGGCGGCGGCCTTGCGGGTGGCCGTCTTCACCACCGGCGTGCGTTCGGCCGACGGCTTGGCGGCCTTCTCGGCGGCGACGGGAGAGGTGCGGGTGCGGGTCTTGCGGGTGGCCATGCGAGGCTCCTTTGCGAAAGCGTTCAAGTGCACAGGCAGTGTGGACACCCACGCGACCACGCAAAGTGAGCGCGATGTAGGCGTGCCGTGCAGGCTTCATCCGCTGCATACGCGCGCAGCGGCACGCTGCAGTCCGGAAAACCTGCCGGAGTCACCCCATGTACCGCACCCTTGTCGCCGCCGCCGCCCTCGCCACCCTCTCTGCCTGCAGCAGCACCCCGGTGGCGCAGATCCAGCCCATTGACGGGGTGATCTCCGGCCAGTGCCATGTAGACAAGGTGCGCGGCGCGGTCGGGCTGGCCGCCTCGGCCGCCACCGTCGAGCGCGCCCGCGTGGACAGCGACAGCCTGCAGGTCAACGTGGTGCGCGGCCAGCGCGCCGAGAGCGGGCCGACCGCCAGCGGCGCGGCCAACGCCACGCCGGGTGCCGAAAGCGGCGGTGAACGCCTGACCATCGAAACCGGTGGCACCAACAACATCACCGCACTCTACTGCGGCTGATCGACCCGCTCAGGCCGCCCGCGCGCGCTTGACCGTGCGTCGTGCGGCCTTGAGCACCTTCAACGTGGCCTGCTCCCATTGCCGCTCGCCGCGCAGCCCTGCCAGCGCCTTCAGCGAGCCGGCGCGCCAGCCATCGAACACGCACGGATCGATGTAGGACTTTCTGCACACCGACGGCGTGTTGCCCAGCAGGGTCGCCACCTCGCACACCACCTGCTTCTGCAACGCCGCCAGCGCACGTTCGCTGGAGGGTTCGGGCAGCTCGGTGACGGCCAACTGGCGGATGGCTTCCAGCGTCCCGCCCCAGGTGCGGAAGTCCTTGGCACTGAAATCCTCGCCCATCGCGTCGTGCAGGTAGTCGTTGACCATGCTCGAATCCACCGGCTGCACCGCACCCTCATCATCGCGGTACTGGAACAGCGCCTGCCCGGGCAGCTGCTGGCAACCGCGGATCAGCGTCACCAGGCGGCGATCATCCACGTCCACCTCATGCGCCTGTCCGGATTTGCCGCGGAAGCGCATCTGCGCACGCCCGCCCTTGACAAGTGCCAGGTGGCGATTGCGCAGCGTGGTCAATCCGTAGGACCGGTTGTCGCGGGCGTATACCTCATTGCCCACGCGCACCAGCGTCTGCGCCAGCAGCGCAATCACGATGGCCAGCACCTTGTCGCGCGGGAAGCCGGTCAGCTTGAGGTCGCGCCGCAAGCGGCGGCGCAGCCCGGGCAGTGCCGTGCCGAAGGCGATGATGCGGTCGAACTTGCCATCGCCGCGTACCCGCGCCCAGTCCGCGTGGTAGCGGTATTGCTTGCGCCCGCGTGCGTCGCGGCCGGTGGCCTGCAGGTGGCCGTTGGGCAGCGCGCAGATCCATACATCGGTGTAGGCCGGCGGGATCGCCAGCGCGCGGATCCGCGCCAGCGTGGCCGCATCGCGCACCGCCGCGCCATCGGCATCGCGGTAGCTAAAGCCCTTGCCGGCGCGACGCCGCTGCAGGCCGGGCATTTCGTCGCTGACATAGCGCAGGCCGGCCTCGCGGGCGGCGGCGGCTTCGGGGGTGACACTACGGCTGGGGCTCATCGGCGTGCGCGGCAGAAAGGGTCTGCAGTGTTACCCGGTGGCGGTGTGAGGTCGCGTCAATAACGCAACACGAACACCTCACGCCGCGCTTGGCGATATCCTCGGGGTTTCCCTGGTTCCATGTCCGGAGTCTCGATGCCGTCCTTGTCGTTCCGCCGCCTGCGGCGTTCCCTTGGCCTTCTGGCCGTAGTCCCCACCCTGCTGGCACTGGCCGCCTGCCAGGCACCGCCCATGGACGAGCAGGAAGCGGTGGCCACCCATGCGCAGAAAGCGGCCGAAGCCGCCGCTGCCCCGACCGATGAAGCGGGCAAGGCGCTGGAAGCGCCGCCGGTCGGCAATTGCGATGCCACCCAGGTGCAGAGCCTGGTCGGCCAGGCCTATTCCGACGATGTCGGCAGCCAGGCCCAGCAGGATGCCAGCGCCAAGCAGCTGCGCGTACTCAAGCCCAACGACGTCACCACGATGGAGTTCGTCGGCGAACGCCTGAACATCGAAGTGGACGAGAAGGGTGTGATCAGCGGGCTGCGCTGCGGCTGAACAGGGAGCGCCTGGAAGCCACTTCCAGGCGGCTTTTGCAGGGGTTTGGTTGCGCCTGCAACCGTGTATTGCGGCGTTGCAACAACTGTGATCTAGTCGAGTCATCCGGTGCCTCCAGATGCGCTCAACGGATTGAGCGGGGACGAGTGTCGCCGCTCACMCGACTTTGAGGCAGAGATGGCCCCCCGCAACCGCCAAGGGCTTTACGACCCGCAAGATGAGCGCGACGCCTGTGGTTTCGGCATGGTCGCCCAGCTCGATGACCAGCCGTCCCGACTGCTGGTGGATACCGCCATTGCCGCGCTGTCGCGCATGACCCACCGCGGTGGCGTCGCCGCCGACGGCGTCACCGGTGACGGCTGCGGCCTGTTGCTGCGCCGCCCCGACGTCTTCCTCAAGGCCCTGGCTGCCGAAGCCGGCCTCACCCTCGGCGCACGCTTCGCCGCCGGCGTGGTGTTCCTGCCGCATGACGAAGCCGCCGCGCAGGCCTGCCGCGACATCCTGGAACAGCAGCTGCGCGATGCCGGCTGTCGCCCGGTCGGTTGGCGCCCCGTGCCGACCGACCCGAGCGTGTGTGGCCAGCTGGCGCGCGACACCCTGCCGCGCATCGAGCAGGTGTTCGTCGATGCCGGTGCCGAGCAGGACGAGGCCGCGTTCACCCTGGCGCTGTTCCTGGCCCGGCGTCGCAGCGAACAGCAACTGCGCGACCATGCCGATTACTACGTCACCACGCTCAGCCCGAATGCCATCAGCTACAAGGGCATGGTGCTGCCGGACAAGCTGAGCCGCTTCTACGTGGACCTGCAGCGCAACGACCTGGCCTCCAGCGCCATCGTGTTCCACCAGCGCTTCTCCACCAACACCCTGCCGCGCTGGCCGCTGGCCCACCCGTTCCGGATGCTCGCCCACAACGGCGAGATCAACACCATCGAGGGCAACCGCCGCTGGGCGCAGGCGCGCAGCAAGGTGTGGAAGACCCCGCGCTTTGACATCGGCGAGTTCAACCCGGTCATCTCCATGCACGGCTCGGACTCRCAGAGCCTGGACAACATGCTTGAACTGATGGTCAGCGCCGGCATGGAGCTGATCCAGGCGCTGCGCATCCTGGTGCCACCGGCCACGCAGTCGCTGGAGTTCAAGGACCCCGACCTGGCCGCGTTCTACGAGTTCTACGGCCTTAACAGCGAGCCGTGGGACGGCCCGGCCGGCATCGTCGCCTGCGACGGGCGCTATGCCGCCTGCACGCTGGACCGCAACGGCCTGCGCCCGGCGCGTTGGATGCTCACCTCCGACCGCCACTTCCTGGTTGCCTCCGAAGCCGGCGTGTGGGAAGTCCCGGCCGAGCGCGTGGTACGCAAGGGCAAGCTCGGCCCGGGCGAGATGATGGCCATCGACCTCAAGCGTGGCGACCTGCTCGACTCGGACGCCATCGACCGCATCAACCGTGGCCGCGCCCCGTACAAGCAATGGCTGCAGCAGGGCGTGACCTACCTGCAGACCGAGCTGATCGATCCGTCGCTGGTCGAAGAACCCTTCGACGAGCGCACCCTGCGCAGCTACCACAAGCTGTTCCAGCTCAGCAGCGAGGAAGTGGAACAGATCCTGCGCCCGCTGGCCGAGACCGAGCAGGAGGCCACCGGCTCGATGGGCGATGACACGCCGATGGCGGTGTTGAGCCAGCACAGCCGCCCGCTCTACGACTACTTCCGCCAGGCATTCGCGCAGGTCACCAACCCGCCGATCGATCCGCTGCGCGAAGACTGTGTCATGTCGCTGTCCACCCAGCTCGGCAAGGAGACCAACATCTTCCACGCCGGTGCGGAGACGGTGAACCACGTCATCCTCAATTCGCCGGTGCTCAGCCAGCGCAAGCTGCGCCAGCTGATCAAGATGGAGCAGTACGTCGAGAAGAATCGCCTCATCGACCTCTCCTACAGCCTGGACGAAGGCCTGAAGGCCGGCATCGAGCGCATCTGCGCCGAGGCCGAGGCCGCCGCGCGCGAGGGCATCGTGATGCTGCTGCTGAGCGACCGTTATCCGGTCGCCGATCGGCCGATGGTGCATGCACTGCTGGCCACCAGCGCGGTGCACCACCACCTGTCCAACGCCGGGCTGCGCTGCGACATCAACCTGATCCTGGAAACCGGCACCGCGCGCGACGCGCACCACATGGCCTGCCTGCTCGGCTTCGGTGCCACCGCGGTGTACCCGTACCTGGCCTACCAGACCCTGTTCGACCTGGGCCGGCGCGGCATCCTGCAGCTGAGCAAGGGCGGCGAGCAGTCGCAGATCGGCCGCCGCTACCGCAAGGGCATCTACAAGGGCCTGTCCAAGATCATCTCCAAGATGGGCATCTGCACCGTGGCCAGTTACCGCGGCGCGCAGCTGTTCGAGATCGTCGGCCTCGATGACGAGGTGGTCGACCTGTGCTTCCCGGACACCGCCTCGCGCGTGGCCGGCGTCGGCTTTGCGCGCCTGGACGACGAAGCCCGCGAACTCACCGTGCGTGCCTGGAACGACCTGCTGCGCCCGGACGTGGGCGGCGTGCTCAAGTACGTGCACGGCGGCGAATACCACATGTACAACCCGGACGTGGTCATGACCCTGCAGCGCGCCGCGCGCAGCGGCGATGCCGCCGACTGGCAGCGGTACTGCGATGCCGTGCACGGCCGCCCGGTATCGGCACTGCGCGACCTGCTGCAGCTCAAGGCCGCGCCCGTCCCGACCCCGCTGGAAGAAGTGGCCCCGGCTGAAGACCTGTTCCGCCGCTTCGACACCGCCGCGATCAGCCTGGGTGCGTTGTCGCCCGAGGCGCATGAAGCGCTGGCGATCGCGATGAACCGCCTCGGCGGGCGCAGCAACTCCGGCGAAGGCGGCGAAGACCCGGTGCGCTACGGCACCGAGAAGCGCAGCAAGATCAAGCAGGTGGCGTCCGGTCGTTTCGGCGTCACCGCCGAGTACCTGGTCAACGCCGAAGTGCTGCAGATCAAGGTCGCCCAGGGCGCCAAGCCCGGCGAAGGCGGCCAGCTGCCCGGCCACAAGGTCAACGAACTGATCGCGCGGCTGCGTTACGCCAAGCCGGGCATTGGCCTGATCTCACCGCCGCCGCACCACGACATCTACTCCATCGAAGACCTGGCCCAGCTGATCTACGACCTCAAGCAGGTCAATCCGACCGCGCTGGTGTCGGTGAAGCTGGTCAGCCATGCCGGTGTCGGCACCATCGCCGCGGGCGTGGTCAAGGCCGGCGCCGATCTGATCACCGTGTCCGGCCATGACGGCGGCACCGGGGCCAGCCCGGTCAGCTCGATCCGCTATGCCGGCGTGCCGTGGGAACTGGGCGTGGCCGAGTCGCACCAGGCGCTGGTGGCCAACGATCTGCGCGGGCGCACGCTGCTGCAGACCGACGGCGGCCTGAAGACCGGGCTGGATGTGATCAAGGCCGCGCTGCTCGGCGCGGACAGTTTCGGCTTCGGCACCGCGCCGATGATCGTGCTGGGCTGCAAGTACCTGCGCATCTGCCACCTCAACAATTGCGCCACCGGCGTGGCCACCCAGGACGAGCGCCTGCGCGCGCAGTACTTCACCGGCCTGCCCGAGCGCGTGGAGAACTTCTTCCGCCTGCTGGCCGAGGAAGTGCGCGGCTGGTTGTCCTACCTGGGCGTGCGCTCGCTGGACGAGATCATCGGCCGCACCGACCTGCTGCAGCAGTTGGACGTGTCGCCGCGCCCGGGGGTCAAGGTGGATCTGTCGCGCCTGCTGCACCCGGCCGACTACGCGGGCAGCCACTGCGCCGCGCAGCGCCTGTATGAATCGCCGGACAGCCTGGCCACGCAGATGGACGGCCTGCTGGCCCCGGCCATCGCCGGCAAGCTCGGCGGCGAACACCGCTTCCTGATCCACAACACCGACCGCTCGATCGGCACCCGCCTCTCCGGCGAGATCGCACGCACGCACGGCAACCAGGGCATGAGCGATGCGCCGCTGACCCTGCGCTTCCGCGGCACCGCCGGGCAGAGCTTCGGCGCGTTCAACGTCGGCGGCCTGCAGCTGGAGGTTGAAGGCGAGGCCAACGATTACGTCGGCAAGGGCATGGCCGGCGGCCGCCTGGTGGTACGACCGCCGCGCGGCGCGCGCTTTGAGGCACGCAACACCGCGATCATCGGCAACACCTGCCTGTACGGCGCCACCGGTGGCGAGCTGTTCGCCGCGGGCCGGGCCGGCGAGCGCTTCGGCGTGCGCAACTCCGGCGCGCTGGCGGTGATCGAAGGCGCCGGCGACCACTGCTGCGAGTACATGACCGATGGCATCGTGCTGGTGCTGGGCAAGGTCGGGGTGAACTTCGGCGCCGGCTTCACCGGCGGGCTGGCCTACGTGCTGGATATCGACCGCGACTTCGTGGACCGCTACAACCACGAGCTGATCGACATCCACCGCATCTCGGCCGAAGGCTTCGAGAACCATCGCCAGCACCTGCACACGCTGATCAGCCGCCACCGCGAACTGACCGGCAGCATCTGGGCGCAGCAGATCCTCGACGAATTCCGCGACTACGTCGGCAAGTTCTGGCTGGTCAAACCCAAGGCGGCCAGCATCGAATCGTTGACCGACTCACTGCGCCGCGCTGCCTGACCGTCCACGTAGTGCCGGCCGCTGGCCGGCAACCCAAAAATCGTAGCGCCGGGCTCTGCCCGGCGACCGAACAACGCAGGGCCCACCCATGAGCCGCAAGCAAGCCTTCCAGTTCCTCGACCTGCCCCGGACCATGCCGCAGCGCATCCCGGTCGAACTGCGCACCTCCGGCGACTGGGGCGAGCTGTACGGCAAGTTCGGCAAGGAAGACGCGCAGTACCAGGCCGGGCGCTGCCTGGACTGCGGCAACCCCTACTGCAGCTGGAAGTGCCCGGTGCACAACGCCATCCCGCAGTGGCTGCAGCTGGTGCAGGAAAACCGCATCCACGAGGCGGCCACGCTGTGCCACTCGACCAACCCCCTGCCCGAAGTCTGCGGCCGGGTATGCCCGCAGGACCGCCTGTGCGAAGGCAGCTGCACGCTGGAAGAATTCGGCGCGGTCACCATCGGTGCGGTCGAGAAGTACATCGTGGACACCGCGCTGGCCACCGGCTGGCGCCCGGACATGACGGCCGTGGAGCCCACCGGCAAGCGCGTGGCGGTGATCGGCGCCGGCCCGGCCGGACTGGCCTGTGCCGATCGTCTGGCGCATGCCGGGATCCAGGCGGTGGTGTATGACCGCTACGAACAGATCGGCGGGCTGCTGCAGTTCGGCATCCCCAGCTTCAAGCTGGACAAATCGGTGATCAGCCGCCGCCGCAACGTGCTCGAGGGCATGGGCGTGCAGTTCCGCCTCGGCGTGGAGATCGGCCGCGATGTCAGCGTGGACGAACTGCTGGCCGAGTACGACGCGGTGTTCGTGGGCACCGGTGCCTACCGCTATACCGACGGCGGTCTGCTCGGCCAGGATCTCAAGGGCGTGCTGCCGGCGCTGCCATTCCTGGTGCAGAACAGTCGCATCGTCAGCGGCAGCGACGCGCATGGTCGCCCTATCGCCGGCTGGGAAGACCAGATCGCCCTGCCCGACCTGGACGGCAAGCGCGTGGTGGTGCTCGGCGGTGGCGACACCGGCATGGACTGCGTCCGCAGCGCCGTGCGGCTGGGCGCAGCCAAGGTGACCTGCGCCTATCGCCGCGATGAGGCCAACATGCCCGGCTCGGCGCGCGAGGTAGCCAATGCCCGCGAAGAAGGCGTGCGCTTCCTGTTCAATCGCCAGCCGCTGTCGATCGAAGCCGGCGCCGATGACGAAGTGATCGGGGTGATGGTGGTGGAAACCCAGCTCGGCGCGCCCGACGCGCAGGGGCGTCGCAACGCGGTGCCGATCGAAGGCAGCGAATCGCTGCTGGAAGCGGACGTGGTGATCATCGCGTTCGGCTTCTCGCCCAGTACCCCCGCCTGGCTGACCGCGCAGGGCGTGGAAGGCGGACACAACGGCCGCATCATCGCCGGTGGCAAGGACCGGCTGCCGTTCCAGACCGCGCATCCGCGCCTGTTCGCCGGTGGCGATGCCGTGCGCGGTGCCGACCTGGTGGTGACGGCGGTGGCCGAAGGCCGCGATGCGGCCGGCAGCATCGTGCAGTTGTTGTCGGTGTAACGCGGCGGGCGTGCCGGGGCCGCGCTGCGCGCGGTTGCCGGGCGTGGGCCGGCATTACCGGCTTCGTTGTGGTTGGTGGTGGTTGCCGGGCATGGTCTGGCACTACCGCTTCGTTGGGGTTGGTCGCGTTGCCGGGCATGGCCCGGCACTACCGGTTTCGTTGTGGTTGATCGCGTTGCCGGGCATGGCCCGGCACTACCCGCTTCGTTGGGGTTGGTCGTGGTTGCCGGGTATGGCCCGGCATTACCGGCTTCGTTGCGATTGGTCGTGGTTGCCGGGCATGGCCCGGCACTACCCGCTTCGTTGGGGTTGGTCGTGGTTGCCGGGCTTGGCCCGGCACTACCCGCTTCGTTGTGGTTGATCGCGTTGCCGGGCGGGCCCGGCACTACCGGGGCGGCGGGTAGAGCCGGGCCATGCCCGGCTGCTTTTCAGGCCGCGTTCGACAGCGGCGCGGCCGCGCGTACGCCGGCGCGCTCGATTTCCAATGCCAGCAGCAGCTGGATTTCATCGAGCTGGTCGCGGATGCGCTCGTTGCTGGCACCATCGGCATGTTCCTTGCCGATATGCGCGTCCAGCATGCGCGCCAGGCCGGCCAGCAGCACGTCCGCATCGCCGGCGGCGGCATGCCGCAACAACCGGCCGAGCGCGCGGATGCGGGCGCTGCGGTCATCTGCCGAGGACAGGGCTGACAGGGAGTGAGCGGAATTGGAGGGGGTCATGGCAGGACGTCCTGATTGACTGACAGTACCCACTGTCGGTTATGGCCCACCCACGAACCATGCAACTAATACGAAAACGTGTGAAGGCCGGTGACGGTGGTCGCGCTTTCACACGGCAGGAAGCGACATAGAATGCGGTTTTCCCGTCCCGGACACTTCCCATGCGCATCGGCCTGGCCGCCAACCGCCTGCACCACCATGACAAGCACGCCGCGCTGTTCCGCTGGCTGCGCGCCTGCGACGGCGGGCTGCGCGAGCTGGGGGTGGAACTGCACGCGGTCGGGCGCACCTTCGATGCGATCCGGCGGCTGGGCTTCCTGCCCGACTTCGCGCCGCTGCAGCGCTACCCGAACGGGCGCGAGGGCGGGCTGATGAAACTGGTCGCCGAAGTGGTCGGGATGGGCGCGCCGGAACGCACCCTGGACGGGGCGATCTACCTGATGGACCCGGTCGACCCGTCCTCGGTGTTCCCCGAGGCCACCGCGCTCAAGCGCCAGTGCGTGATCCACGGCAAGCCGTTCATCTCCACCGTGGCCACCGCGCGCGACTGGGTGGAAGTGGAGCGTGTGCACGCCGGGCTGGTCGCCGATCCGGGCGCGGACGACCTGCACGCGTTCGAGCGCCAGACCCTGGCGCTGATCGCCCACGATGCGATGAAGCCGGCCATGCTGGCCTTCGCCGATGCGCATTTCGATCTGTTGTCCCGGTTCCACCACCGGGTCGGCACGGGCACCACCGGCCAGCGCCTCAACGAACTGGCCTGGAGCCGCGGCTGGCCGCAGGACCAGGCGTGGGTGGCGCGCTACCAGAGCGGCCCGATGGGCGGCGATGCGCAGATCGCCGACCGCGTGCTGGAAGGCCACTGCCAGCGCGCGATCTTCTTCGAGGACCCGCACGTGGCACGCCAGCATGAAGCGGACATCCAGCTGCTCGAACGGGCGGTCACCACCGTCACCGACCAGGCCGTGTGCATCACCGCCCCGCGCGTGGCCGAGCGCTGGGCGCAGGCCGCCACCGCGCGGATGGATCGCTGACGGGTCCGACGCGGACGGTATCCACGCATGCCGTGGCCCTCCCCAGCGGAAACATCACCTGAGCACCGGGCAAGACCCGTAAGACGCGTAGCGCCACGCCATGCGTGGATACCGCGCGCCAGCGCGGTACATGCCGCCGCAACCGGATCGTCGACCCGTTGGCCTATCGACCGACGTTGACCCTGACCGACGCGCTGCATCAGGCGTCCAGGACGCCCGGATGACAGGCAGCCACGCATGGCGTGGCGCTACCCCGCCGGAGTGAGCATCTGCCGCAGCATCGCTTTCAGGCGCCGGCCTTCGAGCTGGAAGTAATCCCGCTCGGCATGCCAGTTCGGGAACCGCTGCTCGACTTCGGCCCAGAACGCCGGTGAGTGATTGGCCTGGATCAGATGGCAGAGCTCGTGCACCAGCACGTACTCGAACGCCGACGGCCGCCCCAGCACCAGCGCCAGGTCCAGCGCCATGCTGCCGTCCGGGGCCAGCGAGCCCCACTGCGATGACATCACCTTCAGCCGCAACCGGGCCGGTGCGCGCGGCAGGCCGGGCAGGTAGCGCGGCAGCCACTGGCCGACATCGGCGCGGGTCTGCGCTTCGTAGAATTCGCGCAGCGCGCGGCGCAAGGTGGCGTCGGTGCCGCGCGCGGGCCAATGCAGGCACGCGCCGGCATCGTCCAGCGCCATGTGCGCGTAGCGACCGCTCTCCCAGCGCAACGGCAACAGTTCACCGCGCAGCGGCAGCAGCCCCGGTTCGCCGATCACCAGCGGCGGCGGCAGGTTCTGCGCCTGGTAACTGCGCAGCTGGGTCGACAGCCAATCGCGGTGCTGTTCCAGGAAACGCTCGCCCATCACCAGGCTGGCGCGCGGCGGCAGGGTCAGGCGGACGCCGCGCTCGTCGACGCTGAGCTTGATCCGGCGCGCCCGCGGATCACGCACGCGCAGCACATCGATCTCGGCATCCTCCAGGCGCAGTCGTACCGTATCGCGCTGCACGGTGGGGGCAGCCGGCGAAATGAGGCGGCGGAGGAATCCAGACATGGGTACAGCATAGCGCCGGCGGTGACCGGCGCATGACTGCGCGCTGTTCAGCCGATCCCGGGCGGCGCGCGCTCCCGCGCGCCGCCCGGAACGGTAGGGGCGTCAGTCGGCCTTGCTGAGCTTGAAGGCCGCTTCCAGCAGCAGGAACAGGCGGCGCACTTCACCGCTCTGCAGGGCGAAGCGGGCGTCCAGTTCAGCGCGGCGGCCGTCATCGTCGGCGTGTTCGAGCTGGTCGAGCGCACCATCCAGGAACTTCAGCTTGCGCACGATCAGGTCATCACCGAGCACGAAGGACAGGTTGTCCTCGAACACCAGTGCCAGCTTGGTCACCTGCTTGCCGGCGTCCAGGTGCTTGTCGATCTCGTCGCAGCGCAGTTCCTGGTGCTGGCACTTGACCACCGCCCCGCCCTCGGCCGGGTCCTTCATCTCGCACTCTTCGCCCAGGCTCAGCCCGGTCGGGAGTTCCTCACCGGCGATCCAGCCGGTGAGGATCGAGCGCGGCGCCACTTCGGCGTTGAGCGGCATCGCCGGGAAGCTGCCGAGCAGGCCGCGGATGTCGGACATGACGTTCTCGCCGGTCTTGCGGCTGGAACTGTCCACCGCCACGTAGCCGTGGGTGAGGTCGATCAACGCATCGGTACRCGAGCTCTTCACGAACGCGCGCGGCATCAGTTCGTGCAGCAGGTCGTCCTTGAGCCGCTTGCGCTCGCGGCCGCCGGGCTTGCGTCCTTCCTTCTCTTCGATCTCCTCCAGCTTGCGCGCCAGCAGATCGTTGACCACCGCGCCCGGCAGGATCTTGTCCTCACCGCCAACGGTCAGCCACAGCG
>NZ_JBFULO010000030.1:0-20580 GCF_054049855.1 Stenotrophomonas sp. P5_B8
GTCGCCGACGGCATCGAGGACGGCACCTTTCCGCCGCAGGACACCCACGTGGCGGCGGCCTGCATCGTCGGTGCGTTCACCGAAGCGCTGGTCGGTCCAACCGCGCCCAGCCGCGACGCGCACGGCGACGAACACGCGCTGGTGGAGTCGATCTGTGTTTTCTGCCTGCGGGCCGCGGGCGGCTGAGCCATGCCCATGCTGCATTGCGATAGAAAGTGGCAGCTTGCAGAGCCCCGCTGACGCTGGTCATACTCGACCGACARGCCGTGGTCCAACGACTACCAGCCAGGGGTATAGAGAGTGCGGAATTACGACCTCGAGTTCCTGAAACGCTTTTCCATGGTCATCGCGCTGTTGATGGCCATCACGCTCGGCCTGATTCTGTTCGCTGCCTACCTGCACACCAGCATTCCCCCGGAAGTCTCCCCGTTGGCCGCCAAGCGCACTGAACAGCGCATTGCCCCGGCCGGCGCGGTCTATGCCGGCAGCACCGGCGCCGCCGCGCAGGCCTCGGCCAAGGCTGCGGCCCTGGCCAAGGYCGCCTCGCAGGTGGCCTACGGCGGTACCACCGACGGCAAGGTCATCTTCGACAACCTGTGCACCGCCTGCCATACCAATGGCGTGGGCAAGGCACCGACCCTGGACCACAGCCACTGGGATGCGCGCATCGCCCAGGGCAAGGACACGCTCTACAAGCACGCGGTGGAGGGCTACACCGGCCCGGACGGTGGCATCATGCCGCCCAAGGGCGGTAATCCGGCGCTGACCGAGGAGCAGATCCATGCCACGGTCGATTGGATGCTCGCCAACCTGAAATGACGGCTTTGCCGGATCAGGCCACCGACGCCGCCGAAGGGCGGCGTTTCACTTTATGTGGTTAGCCTTGTCGCACTTTCCTGGAGTCCTGCTTCCGATGCGCCGTACCCCCCTCGTGTTCGCCCTCGCGCTGGCGTTGTCCGGCGCGGTCCATGCCGCCCAGCCGCAGCCCGCCACCTCGCCGCAGGTGCGTCCGGCGCCGACCACGTCGGCCACGGTCACCCTGACCGCGCCGCCGACCGACTGGCGCACGCTGGATGGCCAGCAGGTGCGCATCGCCGCGCCGCTGACCCTGGCCGGCACCGATGGCCTGTCGCGCTTCGGTGAGCTGACCGTGGCCTTCGGTGGGCGTCTGTGGCAGCCGAGTGAAGTGGCCGCTCCCGGTACCGCGGGGCACGCGCAGGTGATGGCCGACAACCTGCATCGCCGGCTGGTGCTGGACGATGGCAGCGATGCCCGTGATCCTGGCCCGGCCGCCTACCTGCCGGCGGCCGCGAACCTGCGCACCGGCATGGTCCTGCGCAATATCGAAGGCATCGTCCGCATCGATCCCAAGGGCAACACCCGTCTGCAGGTGACCCGCCCGCTGAACCTGCCGGCGCTGGAACGCCCGGCGGTGCCGGTGGTGGCGGGCGCCCTGCACGTGGCGGCGTTCAACCTGGAGAATTTCTTCAACGGGGATGGTCAGGGCGGCGGTTACCCGACCCTGCGCGGCGCCCGTACCCTGGCCGAGCATCAGGCGCAGAAAGCCAAACTGGTGGCGACCATCAACGCCCTCGGTGCCGATGTCGCCGCGCTGATGGAACTGGAGAACGATGGTTACGGTCCGCAGTCGGCGATCGCCCAACTGGTCGATGCCCTCAACGCCGATCGAGGCGAGGGGGCCGACTGGCGTTTCATCGATGCCCGGCAGGGCCCGGGCGACAACCCGATCCGGGTCGGCATCCTCTATCGTGCTTCCCGCGTGACCCCGGTCGGGGCCCCCGCAGTGCTGGCGAAGGAGCCCTTCGGCGAGCGCAGCCGCGTGCCGCTGGCGCAGGCCTTCCGTGCGGGCAAGGGCGCGCCGTTCGTGGTCGTGGCCAATCACTTCAAATCCAAGGGCTGCTCCGACGCCACCGGCGCGGACGCTGACCAGAAGGACGGCCAGGCCTGCTGGAATGCCACCCGGGTCGCCTCGGCCACGCTGCTGGACCAGTGGCTGGCGACCGATCCCACCGGCGCGGGCACCCGCGATGCGGTGCTGCTGGGCGACTTCAACGCCTACGCGATGGAAGACCCGATCCGCACCCTGCACGCGGCCGGCTGGCGGGATGCGTTCGCCGTGGCCAAGGTTGAACGGCCTTACAGCTATGTCTACAACGGTATGACCGGCCGGTTGGACCACGCGCTGTTGAGCCCGGGCATGGCCAAGCGCCTGCGCGCCGCTGCGGAGTGGCACATCAACGCCGACGAGGCCGACGATGTCGGCTACCGCGACCGCAACGAAGCCGGCCCATGGCGCAGCTCGGACCATGATCCGCTGCTGCTGGGGTTTGATCGCTGATCCTGCATCGTCACTTCATCGCCAGTAGTGGCGTTCGATCCGGAAGGTGGCGCGGCACCCGTTGTCGACCCAAAGGTCGCTGTGGTCCTGGCCCCAGTCACGGCCGAACTCGCACGGCGAGCGCGAATCCCGGCTGATCAGGTGCACCGTGTCTTTTGCCGAAATCTGTACGTTGCAGCGTTGGAAGCGGTGGTCACTACTGTGGCAGCTCACCACCTCTGAATCCGGTCGGTCGCCCCCAACGGGATACGCGGGGGGATAGGTCGGGTAATGGGATGGTGGCGGGTAGGCCGGTGCGGTGAAATCAGGGAATCCCCCCAGGCTCGCACAGCCGCCCAAGGCCAGGCATGCCAGTGATGTCAGGAGTCGCGCAGAGGATGGTCGTGTCACAGGAGGCTTCCTGGCCAGTGGAGACCCGCGAGTCTATGTAGTGGGGTCCACGATCTGGCAGGTGCGAATGTGATCTCCGTCGGCGTATCAATCGAAACATCGCGTCGCGACTGCGCGGTTTGTTGCGTCAATGAGGCTGGTCGCTGCCTACCACGTGCCCCACGCGATCAACCCGATCGCGACCACGGCCAGCGCCAGGCCCACCCGGTTCCACACGCTGGTGCGCTCGCCGAAGCCGAGCATGCCCACCAGCGCACCCAGCACCACCACGCCGATGTTCATGCCGGCAAACACCACCGCCGGGCTGTCCGGCAGGTGCTGGTGGGCGCGCACGTAGAACAGGATGTTGCCGAAGTTGAGCAGGCCGAGCAGGGCGCCACCAACCCCGTTGCGCCATTGCAGGCGGGCGATCCCGCGCAGGTGGCGCCATAGCTGCAGGGCAAGCATCAGCACGAAGGCCAGGCAGAAGCTGGCCAGCAGCGCCGCCATCGAGGGCGTACCCGACAACGCCACCTTCTTGAGCAGGATGTCGACCAGGGCATAGCCCACCCACACTGCCAGCAGCCACGGCCAGGCCCGCCCGCCGGTGGGCTCGGCCGCACCGGCCCGCGGGCGCGCGCTGATACCCAGGATCGCCAACAGCCCCAATCCCAGCCCGGCCAGCTTCCAACCGTTGGCCGTCTCGCCGAACACCAGGAACGCGGCCAGCAGCGAAAGCAGCAGTGACAACCGCTGGGCCACATCGCTGCGCACGATCCCGGCGCGGGTCACCGCGCCGCCCATCATCAGGAAGATGGCCGGCAGCGCCACGGCCAGACAGAGCAGAGCGGCCCACGGCGCATGCGCGGTCTGCAGCGAGGCCAGCGAGGGTTGCAGCAGCACTGCGCTGAGCACGCTGGCGACCAGGTAATTCCAGGTCACCACCTGGGGCATGTCCAGCCGCCGGCGCGGCGCCAGCTTCAGCAGGACCGAGACCAGCACGCTGCAGAGAACGCTGAAAACCAGATAGTGCATGTACGGACCTGGCAGGGGCGGCGGTGAAGCACGCGGAGGGACGGTATTATGACGCCATGCACAATCCCCCATTTCCCCAAGAAAGCGGTGCGCTGACGCTGGACGGACCGGTCGGTCCGCTCGATGTCGTGGTCGATCTGCCCGAGGCCGATGTCGCCGTGCAGCCGGTGGTGGCGATCGTCTGCCACCCCCTGTCCACCGAGGGCGGCAGCATGCACAACAAGGTGGTGACCATGGCGGCGCGCGCGCTGCGCGACCTGGGCATCGCCACCGTGCGCTTCAACTTCCGCAGCGTCGGCGACTCGGCCGGCAGCTTCGACAATGGCGTGGGCGAGCAGGACGACCTCAAGGCCGTCGCCGCCTGGGTGCGTGCGCAGCGGCCGGGCCAGGCGCTATGGCTGGCCGGTTTCAGCTTCGGGGCATACGTCTCGTTGCGCGCGGCGGGCGACCTGCAGCCGACCACGCTGATCTCGATCGCGCCGCCGGCCGGGCGCTGGGACTTCGAGGGCATGCAGCCGCCGGCCCAGTGGCTGGTGGTCCAGGGCGAGGAAGACGAGATCGTCGATCCGCAGGCGGTCTATGACTGGCTGGACGGTATGGATGCACCGCACGAACTGGTGCGCATGCCCGATACCAGCCACTTCTTCCACCGCAAGATCGTCGACCTGCGCGGCGCGCTCATCCATGGCGTCAAGCAGTGGCTGCCCGACGCGGCCCCCGACGCGGCATGAGCGACACCGTGATGACCCCGTCGCAGCGCTACGCCGATGGCGTGGCCCGGGGCGAATGGCAAAACGACCCGGCCCAGCACGCCGCCCTGGCCGAGCTGGATCGCATCCATCTCGCGCTGGTCGACAGCGCCCAGGACGGCTGGCTGGACCGCCTCTCCGCATTCTGGAAGAAGCCCGAGCCGGTCAAGGGCCTGTATTTCTGGGGCGGGGTGGGACGCGGCAAGACTTTCCTGGTCGATCTGTTCTACGACGGGCTGCCGATCGAACAGAAGTACCGCACCCATTTCCATCGCTTCATGCGCGGCATCCACGAGCGCCTGCGCGAGCACCAGGGACAGAGCGATCCGCTGGCGAAGATCGCCCAGGAATGGCGCAGCAAGCTGCGCGTGCTGGTGCTGGACGAGTTCTTCGTCACCGACATCGGCGATGCAATGCTGCTGGCGCGCCTGCTCGAGCGCATGTTCGCCGAGGGCGTGACCCTGGTGACCACCTCCAATACCGCCGTGGAAAACCTGTACCTCAACGGCCTGCAGCGCGACAGCTTCCTGCCCGCCATCGGCCTGCTGCAGACCTACTGCGTGGAGCTGTACGCCGAAGGTACCGAGGACTACCGGATGCGGGCGCTGACCCGCTCGCCGGTGTACCAGGCCCCACGCGATGCCGGCAGCGATGCCTGGCTGGACACGCGCTGGGCCGAGCTCAGCGGTGGCCAGCCCGCCAAGCCGGGCAACATCGAGATCGAAAGCCGCAAGATCCCGGTACGCGGGCGCGGCAAGAGCATCGTCTGGTTCGACTTCAAGGCGCTGTGCGAAGGTCCGCGCGGGCCGTCGGACTACATCGAGATCGCGCACGAGTTCAACACCGTGCTGCTGGGCGACATTCCGCATTTCGACACACTCAACGAAGATGCCGCGCGTCGTTTCGTCAACCTGATCGACGAACTCTACGACCGCCACGTCAACCTGGTCTGCACCGCCACCGACTCCCCGGTCGCGCTGTACTCGGGCACGCGCCTGCAGGGCGCCTTCGAGCGCACCGCCTCGCGCCTGATCGAAATGCAGAGCGCCGAGTACCTGGGCACGCCGCACCGGGCGTGACCGGGCGGCGGTTTACGGTTTCGGCAGCGCCAGGGCATCGCCGCGCGGCTGCTCATGGGCGATGACCGGGGCGGCGTCCTCGTCGCGGTCCATCACCATCATCGCCAGGGCCTTGCCCTGGTAGCGCACTTCCAGCGACTGCTGCAGCGCATCCAGCGCCAGCACCTGGCTGCACAGCGACTGGGCCTGCGCCTCCAGCGCCTGGCCGCGGGCCTCCATCCGGCGGTCCAGGTCGGCCTCCATCTTCTCGGCGCGGGCTTCGATGCGGTCCGCGCCGCCGGTCAGCGTCGACCACATCACCCCGCGGGCCAGCGCGCCGGACATCGATTCGGCGGCCTGTTCGATGCGGGCCTCGAACTGTTCGCCGAACAGGTCCTGCTCCCAGATGCCACGGCCCAGCGTACGGCCCACGTAGTCGTGGGCATCCTTGCGCAAGGTTTCCACCTGGCGCGCCTTGCCGCGGCTGCCGGTCATGATCTCCACCGTGGCCCCCAATGCATCAAAGGCGATGTCCACCGACTCGCCGGCCACCCCGGCCACGGCCGGGACCAGCTGCCGGGTGCCCCACTCGAGCTGGCGCAGGCGCTGGGCATCGGCGGCACTGACCGGGATCGGCTGGCGGTCGATATTGAGCTCGCCGTCGTGGAAGAAGATCTCCGCCGGGACCCGGTCGCGGTTGCGCAGCCAGATCCCGCCACTGTCCACCAGCACGTTGTAGGGCGTGCCGACCCCGCACTGGCGCGAGGACAGCGCCGGCGGCGTGTTCTCTCCGGCCATCGCGGTGGCGGCCACGGCCAGGCTCAACAACAGACATCCGGTCACGGGCAGGCGCATGGGCATCGGGCAGGAAAGGGGCAGGGCGAGCGTGGCACCGGGCTGGACCGCCTGCGCGGGTCGGAAGTCACCCTGACCGCCGTCTGTTCGTTAGCGCCGCGTGATGCCGTCGTTCTGTTTTCGGCCTGCCTGTTTCTCACCGGACGTGGCTGTTCCGGCCTTGACTGCGCACTCGGTTTCGACAGGTCAAGACCATTCGTCGGCGCGTCCCAAATGCGAATCCTTGCGCCCCAAGGGATTGGCCAATTTCACTACATTTGGCGTTGACGACACCTGGTACCCCCACTATCTTGTGGCCGTCGGTACCGGCGACCACAAGTCGACGGGTAGTTCGCCTTCACGCCGATGGCCTGAAGACCTACTGACAACCGCACGTAAGTACAGCGTGCGGTGCCGGTCGCACCACTCCCGGGGGAGGGGACCTGTAACGCAAGGAAACCGCCACGCAGGCCCGCCTGCGCAGTCGCGGCCCTTGCGACGCCACAGGTCCACTCTGGGAGTCCGTGCACCGGTCCGGCGCCTGCCACGCAGGTGACGCTGTACGACCCCAAATCACGCCAAGAGGAAAACGCCGTGAGCACCGAAACCAGCGCAGCCACCGAGCAGGAAAGCGAGTTCCTTCTGACCTCGCCGCCCACGGCCAACGCCATGAGCGTCACCAAGCGCAACGGCACTACCGAACTGGTGGACCTGAACAAGATCGTGCGTGCGGTGCAGCGCTGCTGCGAGGGCCTGCATGCCGTGGACCCGATGCGCGTGGCCACCCGCACCATCTCCGGCCTGTACAACGGCGCCACCACCCAGGAGCTGGACGAGCTGTCCATCCGCACTGCCGCCCTGCTGATCGGTGAAGAGCCCGAGTACGGCCGCCTGGCTGCGCGCCTGCTGGCCAACTTCATCGCCAAGGAAGTGTCCGGCCAGGAAATCCACGCGTTCTCGCAGTCGGTCGGTCGTGGCCACGAAGTGGGCCTGATCAACGCGCGCCTGCTGGACTTCGTGCAGATCAACGCCCGCAAGCTCAACGACGCCATCGATCCGTCGCTGGACCTGCATTTCGATTACTTCGGCCTGCGTACCCTGTACGACCGCTACCTGCTGCGCCATCCGCATACCCGCAAGGTGATCGAGACCCCGCAGCAGTTCTTCCTGCGCATCGCCAGCGCGCTGAGTGAAGACGTGCCGGAAACCCTGGCGCTGTACAAGCGCATGGGCAACCTGGACTACCTGCCGTCCAGCCCGACCCTGTTCAACTCCGGCACCACGCATGAGCAGCTGTCCTCGTGCTTCCTGCTGGACTCGCCGCAGGATTCGCTGGAGTCGATCTACGCCAAGTACGGCGACATCGCCCAGCTGTCCAAGTTCAGCGGCGGCATCGGCGTCAGCTACAGCCGCGTGCGTTCGCGTGGCTCGCTGATCAAGTCGACCAACGGCCATTCCAACGGCATCGTGCCGTGGCTGAAGACCATGGACTCGTCCGTGGCCGCGGTGAACCAGGGCGGCAAGCGCAAGGGCGCGGCCTGTGTGTACCTGGAAACCTGGCATGCCGACATCGAGGACTTCCTCGAACTGCGTGACAACACCGGCGACGAATCGCGCCGTGCGCACAACCTGAACCTGGCCAACTGGATCCCCGACCTGTTCATGCAGCGGGTGGAGAGCGACCAGGAATGGTCGCTGTTCGATCCCAGCGTGGTGCCCGAGTTCACCGACCTGTTCGGCGAAGCCTTCGAGCAGGCCTACCTGCAGGCCGAAGCCCAGGGCAAGGCCCAGCGCACCATCTCCGCGCGCAAGCTGTACTCGCGGATGATGCGTACCCTGGCCGAGACCGGCAACGGCTGGATGACCTTCAAGGACAAGTGCAACCGCGCCAGCAACCAGACCCTGCGTCCGGGCAACGTCATCCACCTGTCCAACCTGTGCACCGAAATCCTGGAGATCACCTCGGCCGAAGAGACCGCGGTGTGCAACCTGGGCTCGATCAACCTGGGCAACCATTTCGATGCCCACGGCGAGTTCGATTTCGACAAGCTGGCCGACACCGTGCGCCTGGCCGTGCGCCAGCTCGACCGCGTCATCGACCTGAACTTCTACCCGATCGAAACCGCCCGCCGCGGCAACCTGCGCTGGCGTCCGGTCGGCCTGGGCTGCATGGGCCTGCAGGACGTGTTCTTCCGCAAGCGCCTGGCCTTCGACAGTGCCGAAGCCCGCGCGCTGTCGAAGAAGATCGCCGAAGCGATCTACTTCCACGCCCTGGAAACCTCGTGCGAACTGGCCCAGGAACGCGGCAAGCACCCGTCCTTCGCCGACACCCGTGCGGCCAGCGGCGAGCTGCAGTTCGACGCCTGGAACGTGGTGCCCGAAGACACCGCGCGCTGGGATGCCCTGCGTGAGCGCATCAAGGAACATGGCCTGCGCAACTCGCTGCTGATCGCCATCGCCCCGACCGCGACCATCGCCTCGATCGCCGGTTGCTATGAGTGCGTCGAGCCGCAGGTGTCCAACCTGTTCAAGCGCGAAACCCTGTCCGGCGACTTCCTGCAGGTCAACCGCTACCTGGTGACCGAGCTGAAGAAGCTGGGCCACTGGACACCGGAAATGCGCGATGCGATCAAGATGGCCGAAGGTTCCATCCAGGGCATCGCCCAGATCCCGGAAACCCTGCGCCACATCTACCGCACCGCCTGGGAACTGCCGATGCGGTCGCTGATCGACATGGCCGCCGACCGCGGCGCGTTCATCGACCAGTCCGCCTCGCTCAACCTGTTCATGGAAAGCCCGAACATCGGCGCGATGTCTTCCATGTACATGTACGCCTGGAAGCAGGGCATCAAGACCACCTACTACCTGCGCTCGCGCCCGGCCACCAAGATCGCCAAGACCACGATCAGCCAGGGCTCGCATGCCGCACCGGAGAAGGTGTTCACCCCGGACGAAGCCGTAGCCTGCTCGCTGGAAAACCCGGAAAGCTGCGAGGCGTGCCAATAAAAGGCGTGCCGGCCCACTGGGCCGGCAACCTTGGGTAGGTACCCACCGTTGGTGGGTACGAAAAAACGATCGACACCGCCGGGCCCAGCCCGGCTGCTTCACCGCTCCACCCCAAACACGCTGACACCGCCGGGCGTTGCCTCTGCCCGCGGTGCCGGAAGCCCGTCGCGCACACGCGCGGGTCTTTCGACGCTTCCCCGATCGGGACGCCGCCACTGAACCAAGGAAATCCCCATGGCAGACAAGCCAAACCAGATGTTGCTCGATCCAGGTTTTGAACTGACCCTGCGCCCGATGCGCTACCCACAGTTCTATGACATGTATCGCAATGCGATCAAGAACACCTGGACGGTCGAGGAAATCAATTTCCAGATCGACATCAGCGACCTGCACAGCAAGATGTCGCCGGGCGAGCGCCACCTGATCCACCGCCTGGTCGCGTTCTTCGCCACCGGCGATTCGATCGTGTCCAACAACCTGGTGCTGAACCTGTACCAGCACTTGAATGCGCCCGAAGCGCGCATGTACCTGTCGCGCCAGCTGTACGAAGAAGCGCTGCACGTGCAGTTCTACCTGACCCTGCTCGACAACTACCTGCCGGACCCGGACGAGCGCGTCAAGGCGTTCGCGGCGGTGGAGAACATCGACTCGATCAAGAAGAAGGCCGACTTCTGCTTCAAGTGGATCGACTCGATCCAGGACCTCAAGCGCATCGAAACCCGCGACGAGCGCCGCCAGTTCCTGCTCAACCAGATCTGCTTTGCCGCCTGCATCGAAGGCCTGTTCTTCTTTGCCGCCTTCGCTTACGTGTACTACTTCCGTTCGCGCGGCCTGCTCAACGGCCTGGCCTCGGGCACCAACTGGGTGTTCCGCGACGAGAGCGCGCACATGGAGTTCGCCTTCGAGTGCGTCGACGTGATCCGCGAGGAAGAGCCGGATCTGTTCGACGATGCGATGAAGCAGCAGGTGTATGACATGCTGGCCGAGGCGATCGAATGCGAAGTGCAGTTCGCCGAGGACGTGCTGTCCGGCGGCGTGGCCGGCATTTCCACCCGCGACATGCGCCAGTACCTGCAGCATTGCGCCGACAACCATTTCCACCGCCTGGGCATGGAGCGCAAGTACAACGTGCGCAACCCGCTGAGCTTCATGGAGCTGCAGGACGTGCAGGAGCTGACCAACTTCTTCGAACGCCGCTCCTCGGCCTACCAGGTGGGCGTGAAGGGCGAAGTCTCGTTCGACATGTCGTTCTGATTCCAGYGCCACACGCATCCACGAAAACCCCGGCCACGCGCCGGGGTTTTTCGTTTCCGAGCGGCGACGGTAGAGCCACCCCATGGGTGGCGGCCTCGTAATCCAGCACCGCGCGCAGCCACCCATGGGGTGGCTCTACCCGGACGCAGCCCCCGGTAGAGCCGAGCCACGCTCGGCTGCTCTTCTCCCCGTCCCCCAGATCCGTGCCCACCCAGCCAACCCGCTCTCGCATCCGCGCGCAGGCAAACCGTCCAGAGAAGGTTGGGCCCCCGTTGCAGGACCGTCATGCGCCATGGATGGCGCATGCGAGCCTACAGGACGTACTTGCGGCGTGTCCTGCAATGGGGGCCCAGCCTTCTCCACGCGATAGCAGACAAAACGCCAACAACGCGACACACCCACCCCACCCCCTGCCGTATCATCCGCGCCGACTCCCCCTCACACCGGCCATCCCCATGTCCTCCACCCCCGACCCCATCCCGCCCACTGAAATCAGCATGGCCGAGATCGTCTTCCCCAATCACACCAACCACCTCGGCACCCTGTTCGGTGGCCAGGCGCTGGCCTGGATGGACAAGGCCGCCTTCCTCGCCGCCGCCCGCTATTCGCGCCGCACCGTGGTCACCGCGCGGTCGGACCAGGTCGACTTCAAACTGCCCATCCGCATCGGCCAGATGGTCGAGACCATCGGCCGCATCGTCGAGGTCGGCCGCAGCTCGATGAAGGTGGAAGTGGAGCTGATCGCCGAAGACCTCCACACCGGCGAGCGCAAGCTCTGCACCCGCGGTCATTTCGTCATGATCGCCCTGGATGCCGACGGCCATCCCACCGCCGTGCCGCCGCTGCCCGACGCCATCCCCGGCCCGTAAGCGGATTGGGTTCGCCGCCGCGCGCCCCCACCTGATCAGCATGTCCAGCCCGCTCGCCGACTTCATCGACCGTGCCCAACGCCTGTTCGTCCTCACCGGCGCCGGCTGCAGCACCGATTCGGGCATCCCCGATTACCGCGATGCCGATGGCCAGTGGAAGCGCACCCCGCCGGTGACCTACCAGGCCTTCATGGGCGAGCTGGCCACCCRCCAGCGCTACTGGGCGCGCAGCCTGCTGGGCTGGCCGCGCTTCGGCCAGGCACACCCCAACGGCACCCATGCCGCCCTGGCCGCACTCGAAGCGCGCGGCCAGCTCGAGGTGCTGCTCACCCAGAACGTCGACCGCCTGCACCAGCGCGCCGGCAGCCAGGCGGTCATCGACCTGCACGGCAGGCTGGACCAGGTGCGCTGTATGGGCTGCGAGGCGCGCACCCCGCGCGATGCGTTCCAGCAACGCCTGCTCGACCACAACCCTGGCTGGGACCGGCTCGACGCCGCCCAGGCCCCCGACGGCGATGCCGATCTGGAGGGCGTGGATTTCAGCGCTTTCCAGGTCCCGGCCTGCCCGCAATGCGGCGGTCTCCTCAAGCCGGATGTGGTCTTTTTCGGCGAAAGCGTGCCCCGCGAGCGCGTCGCCGCCGTCCACGCCCACCTGGCCCAGGCCGATGCCGTGCTGGTGGTTGGCTCCTCGCTGATGGTCTATTCCGGCTTCCGTTTCGTCCAGGCGGCCGCCACGGCCGGCCTGCCGGTGGCCGCGCTCAACCTGGGCCGCACCCGCGCCGATGCGCTGCTCAGCCTCAAGATCGAGCAGCCCTGTGCCCCGGCCCTGGCCTTCCTGCTGCCGTCGGCGGCCAACGCCTGAGGGCCGACGGTGCCGCCCCACGTGTGCCACCGCGAAACTGTGATCCATCGACACGGTTGCCTCGCAGGCCCAGCAGGAGTGCAATAGCGTCCGGTTTTCCGCATTCGCCAGAGTCCCCCACTTGAGCCAGCTTTTCTCCCCCGTGTCCTTTGGCCCGCTGTCGCTGGCCAACCGCATCGTCATCGCGCCGATGTGCCAGTACTCCTCCACCGATGGTCTGGCCAACGACTGGCACCAGATCCACCTGGGCCAGCTGTCCCAGTCCGGCGCCGGCCTGCTGATCCTGGAGGCTACCGCCGTGCTGCCCGAAGGCCGCATCAGCTGGGCCGACCTGGGCCTGTGGAACGATGCAACCGAAGCCGCGCTCAAGCACGTGATCGACGCGGTGAAGCGCTGGTCGCCGATGCCCATCGGCGTGCAGCTGGCCCATGCCGGTCGCAAGGCGTCCTCGGCGCGACCGTGGGAAGGCGGCGGCGCGCTGCCGGCCTCCGACCCGCGCGCCTGGACCACCTACGCGCCCTCGGCCATTCCCTTCAGCCCCACCGATCCGGCCCCGCAGGCGCTGGACAGTGCCGGCATCGATGCGGTGGTGGAGGCGTTCGTGGTCGCCGCACAGCGCGCCGAACGCATCGGCTTGGACCTGATCGAACTGCATGCCGCGCACGGGTACCTGCTGCACCAGTTCCTGTCGCCGCTGAGCAACAAGCGCGAGGACGAATACGGCGGCTCGCTGCAGAACCGCATGCGCCTGCTGGTGCGCGTGTTCGATGCCGTGCGAGAGGCGGTGTCCGATCGCATCGCGGTGGGCGTGCGCATCTCGGCCAGCGATTGGGTCGCCGGCGGCTGGGATATCGAGCAGACCACCACGCTGGCGCATGTGCTGGACGGGCGCGGTTGCCAGTTCCTGCATGTCTCCAGCGGCGGCAATGATCCGCGCCAGCAGATTCCGTTGTCGCCGGGCTACCAGGTGCCGTTCGCTGAAGCGATCAAGGCGCAGAAGCTGCGCATGCCGGTGATCGCCGTCGGCCTGATCACCGATCCGGCCCAGGCCGAGTCGATTCTGCGCCACAGCCACGCCGACGCCATCGCGCTGGCCCGCGGCATCCTCTACGACCCGCGCTGGCCCTGGCATGCCGCCGCCGCACTCGGCGATTCGCTGGAACCGGCGCCGCAGTACCTGCGCTGTGAGCCGCGTGAAGCACGCGGCGTGTTCATCGCACCGCCGCGCTGATGCACCCGGCAGGCGGTGGCCAAGTGCCATCGCCTGCACACGCCGGCGTCAGCCGCCGTCGACCCGCCATTCGGCCGGCAGCCCRTCCACGATGTGCTGCATCAACGCACGCACCTTCGGGGTGAGATCGCGCCGATCGCTGACGCACAGGAACAGCCGCATCGGCTCGGGCAGCGCCTGCGCATCGCCGGCCTCGTTGCCTTCGAACAACGCCTGCAATTCACCCCGCGCCAGATACGGCGCGGCGACAAATGCCGCCAGCCGGGTGATGCCGCCGCCGGCCAGCGCCATCGCGGCCAACGCATCGATATCGTCGCTGACCAGGGCCGGGCTCACCTCCGCATCGAAACGCAGGCCATCGCGCACGAAGCCCCAGCGCAGGTGGCGGCCATCCTTGGGATGCCGGAACAACAGGCAGCGGTGCTCGCGCAGGGCTTCGGGCGTGCGCGGTACGCCGGTGCGCGCCAGGTAGGAAGGCGCCGCACAGAACACGAACGGCACCTGCGCGATCGGGCGCGCCACCAGGCCTTCCTCCAGCTGCGGCTCGATGCGGATGCTCACATCCACGTCTTCGCGCGCGTGGTCCACCGCCCGGTCGGCCAGCAGCAGCTCGATCGCCAGCCGCGGGTAGCGCGCCTTCAGCGACGGCAGCAGCGGGGCCAGCTTGTGGCGTCCGAAGGAGGTGCTGCAGGCGATGCGCAGGCGGCCTTCGGGGGTGGCGTCCAGGTCGGTCACCGCTGCCTGTGCGCGTTGCAGGTCGCGCTCGATGTAGCGCACCTGCGCCAGGTACAGCGCGCCGCGCTCGGTCAGCGCCAGCTGGCGGGTGGTGCGGTTGAACAGGCGCACGCCCAGATGCGCCTCGAGCCGCGCGATGTTCTGCCCGACCGCCGCGGCGCTGATGCCCAGGGTGCGGGCGGCCGCGGCCAGGCTGCCGGCATCGGCGGTACGGATGAAGCTGCGGATTGACTGGAGAATATTCATGCTGACCGCCATTCTCGCCTGTGATTGCAAAGTTTGTCTTTATAAAGAGCCAAGAGCGCCGCATCTACCGGCCGCCCGGACCGGCTCCTATGGTGGTGCTCCCTGCCACTCCGCGCGGCGGCCTCCCTCCCCGGTGAGTGCACGCCGGCCAGGAGTGGCTGCCTTTGCCGGAGATGGACCATGGACCCAGCGCTCGCCCCCCTCGATAGCGACCCCCAGGAAACCCAGGAATGGCGTGAAGCGCTGCAGGCGGTCACCGACGTGGCCGGGCGCCCGCGCGCGCACTACCTGATCGACCAGCTCAGCGACCTGGACGTGGCCCGCCATGGCGACCTGCATGCCCGGGCCTGGACGGCCTACGTCAACAGCATCCCGGTCGAGCGCCAGCCGGCCTATCCGGGCGACCTAGCGATCGAGCGTCGGCTCAACGCGATGATCCGCTGGAACGCGATGGTGATGGTGCTGCGCGCCGGCAAGCACTCCAACGTCGGCGGGCATATCGCCACCTACCAGTCGGCCGCGGTGTTGTACGACGTCGGCTTCGATCATTTCTTCCGCGGCCGCACCGATACCTTCGACGGCGACATGATCTACATCCAGGGCCACTCCGCCCCGGGCATCTACGGCCGCGCCTTCGTCGAGGGCCGCATCGATCCGGCGCGCATGGACAACTTCCGCCGCGAGTCCGATCGCGACGGCCTGTCCTCCTATCCGCACCCGCGGCTGATGCCCGAGTTCTGGCAGTTCCCCACCGTGTCGATGGGCCTGGGCCCGCTCACCGCGGCCTACCAGGCACGCTACATGCGCTACCTGGAATATCGCGGTCTGAAGGAGCACCAGGGCCGCAAGGTCTGGGCGTTCCTCGGCGATGGCGAAATGGACCAGCCCGAATCGCTGGCCGCCATCTCGGTGGCCGGGCGCGAGCGCCTGGACAACCTGGTGTTCGTGGTCAACTGCAACCTGCAGCGCCTGGACGGCCCGGTGCGCGGCAACGCCAAGGTCATCCAGGAACTGGAAGGCACCTTCCGCGCCGCCGGCTGGAACGTCATCAAGGTGATCTGGGGCGGCGGCTGGGACGCGCTGCTGGCCAGGGACAGCACCGGCCTGCTGCGCCAGCGCATGATGGAATGCGTGGACGGCGACTACCAGACCTTCAAGTCGCAGAGCGGCGCCTACGTGCGCGAGCATTTCTTCGGCAAGTATCCGGCGTTGCTCGACCTGGTCGCGGACATGAGCGATGACGACATCTGGGCGCTTGCCCGTGGCGGTCACGATCCGCAGAAGGTGTATGCCGCCTACGCCCAGGCCGTGGCCGGCAACGGCCGCCCGAGCGTGATCCTGGCCAAGACGGTCAAGGGCTTCGGCATGGGCGAGGCCRGCGAAGGGCAGAACATCAACCACCAGCTCAAGAAGATGAGCCTGGACGCAGTGCGCGCCTTCCGCGACCGCTTCGACCTGCCGGTCAGCGACGACCAGCTCGAAGACATGCCGTACCTGCGCCCGGTACCGGGCAGCGTGGAGGAACGCTACTTCGCCCAGCGCCGCCAGGCCCAGGGCGGCCAGTTGCCCGCGCGCCTGACCCACGTCGATCCGCTGCCGGTGCCGGCGCTGTCGGCCTTTGCCGCCCAGCTGCAGGGCAGCGGTGAGCGCGGCCAGTCCACCACCATGGGCTTCGTGCGCATCCTGGGCACCCTGCTCAAGGACCCGGCACTGGGCAAGCTGATCATCCCGATCGTGCCCGATGAATCGCGCACCTTCGGCATGGAAGGCCTGTTCCGCCAGATCGGCATCCACTCCTACCTGGGCCAGCTCTACACGCCGCAGGACGCCGGCCAGCTCAGCTATTACAAGGAAGCAAAGGACGGGCAGATCCTGCAGGAAGGCATCAACGAGTCCGGCGCGATCTGCTCCTGGATCGCCGCCGGCACCGCCTACAGCAACCATGGCCTGGCGACGATTCCGTTCTACATCTTCTACTCGATGTTCGGCCTGCAACGCGTGGGTGACCTGGCCTGGGCTGCCGCCGACGCACGCACCCGCGGGTTCCTGCTGGGTGCCACCTCCGGGCGCACCACGCTGATGGGCGAGGGCCTGCAGCACGACGACGGGCACAGCCACGTGCTGTCCTCGGTGATTCCCAGCTGCGTGTCGTTTGATCCCACCTACAACTTCGAGCTGGCGGTGATCATCCAGGACGGTCTGCGCCGCATGTACGTGGACCAGGAAGACATCTACTACTACATCACCGTGCTCAACGAGAACTACCCGCACCCGGCCATGCCCGACGGTGCCGAGGAAGGCATCCTCAAGGGCATGTACCTGCTGCATCCGGCCACCGCCGACAGCGATCCGGCGCTGCGCGTGCAGCTGATGGGCAGCGGCGCGATCCTGCGCGAGGTGGAAGCGGCCGCTGCGCTGCTGCAGCAGGATTTCGGCATTGCCAGCGACGTCTGGAGCGCCACCAGCCTGACCGAACTGCGCCGCGACGGCCTGGCCATCGAGCGCTGGAACCTGCTGCACCCGCTGCAGGAACCGCGCGTACCGTACGTGCAGCAGTGCCTGGCCGCGCACGCCGGTCCGCTGGTGGTGGCCACCGACTACATGAAGATCGTCGCCGACCAGATCCGCCCGTTCGTCGAAGGCCGCCGCTTCACCGCGCTGGGCACCGACGGCTTCGGCCGCTCGGACACGCGCGAGGCACTGCGTACGTTCTTCGAGGTGGACCGGCACTTCATCGTGCTGGCCGCGCTGAAGGCGCTGGCCGATGACGGGCGGATCGCGCGCGGGCAGCTGCAGGTGGCGATCGAGAAATACGGGATCGATGTGGAGAAGGTGGACCCGGCGGCGGTGTAGGCAGACCAATGCATTCACGCCATCGATAGCGCGACCCAAGTCTCTTCGGCACGACAGGGACACTGGCATGCTGGATGCCTGGTATCCAGCTGACAGCACGGAGGCAGTGATGAAGCGCGATCGACAGCCGGGCCCCGGCTTCGTCTTGTTCCTCGCGCTAGTGCTGTGCTGCGGGCTGCTGCCGTCGTGCGCCATCGCCCGCACCGAAGCCGGTCCCGGTAGCCTGCATGGCCGGTTGGTTGCGCTGGATGCCGATCCGGCACAGCCTGTGGCGGAGCGGGTGGCGGCCATGCGCGCCGTGTATGCGCACATCGCACCGGAGGTGATGCAGCCCGGCGACTGCGCGGCGTTGCCGGATGACCGGTTGCAGGATCTTTTCCAGTCCACCGCGCTGATCGCCTTCTACGCACGTGAACCAGCCACGTTACTGCGCCTGCAGTGCCTGTATGAGGCGCTGGTCGCGCGTGATCTCGCCGTGGATGACCACCACCGCAGCATGCGCGGCTCCCTTATCGCGTTGCAGCGCTTCGACCAGGCCAATGCACTCAACGCCCGCCTGCGGACGGCACCCACTGCGTTGCCGGTGATCCGTGGTCCTGCGCCGGCCGGCAGGCCACTGCTGCAGCTGGAGGGCATCGCCCACGTGCAGCGCGCAGCACTGGCCGAAGACGGTCTGCGCGTGGTCGCGGTGGTGCACCCACACTGTGGTTTCTCCCGCCGCGCGCTGCAGGCCATCATCACCCAGCCCGAATACGCGTGGCTGCGCGGTCACCTGCAACTTGTGGTGCCGATCGGGCAGGCATGGCCCGGCCAGGAGATGCTCGACTGGAACAGCACCCATCCGGACCTGCCCATGCAGCCGATGGTGCGCGATGCCTCATGGGAAGGGCTGGACACCGACCAGACACCTGTCTTCCATCTGCTCCGCGATGGCGAGGTCATCCACACCGTGGCCGGCTGGCCAACGGAAGGTGCCGATCTGCGCCGCATCCGCGCGGCACTGGACGCCGAGTCGCATTGAGTCCACGCGCTTGGTTGCATTTGAGAGCATCGTTCGCGTCGTGATGGTGCTCGCTTACACTCACACGATGCGCCCTGATTCCATCCTCACCCTGTCATGCCCGGACCGTACCGGGATCGTCTACCGTGTGTCCGGTCTGCTGTTCGACCTGGGCTGCAACATTCTCGATGCCCAGCAGTTTGGCGATGAGGAAAGCGGCCGCTTCTTCCTGCGTGTGCACTTCGATCGTGCCGCCACGCAGTCACTGGCCGATGTGGAAGCACGGATGGGGACGCTGGCGGCGGAGTTCCAGATGGACTGGCAACTGCACGATGCGCGCCGCCGTGCGCGGCTGCTGGTGCTGGTGAGCAAGCAGGGGCATTGCCTGAACGACCTGCTGTTCCGCGCACACAGCCGCCAGCTGCAGGTGGATATCGCTGCGGTGGCGTCCAACCATGACGACTTCGCCGCGCTGGCCGGCTCGTACGAAGTGCCGTTCCACCACCTGCCCGTCAACGCCGACAACCGCGCCGTGCAGGAGCAGCAGATCATCGATCTGGTTGAGCGCGAGCAGATCGACCTGGTGGTGCTGGCGCGCTACATGCAGATCCTGTCGCCGCGCCTGTGCCAGGCGCTGGCGGGCCGGGCGATCAACATCCACCACAGCTTCCTGCCCAGCTTCAAGGGCGCCCAGCCGTACCACCAGGCGCACGCGCGTGGGGTCAAGATCATCGGCGCCACCGCGCATTACGTCACCGAAGACCTGGATGAAGGCCCGATCATCGAACAGGACGTGGCGCGCGTGGACCACGCCATGACCCCGCGCGACCTGGTACGCCTGGGCAGCGACACCGAATCACAGGTGCTGGCCCGCGCCGTGCGCCGCCATGTGGAGCACCGCATCCTGCGCAACGGCCACCGCACGGTCGTATTCCGCTGAACCGGTAGCTACCCACCGTTTGTGGGTACGACGCTCCGGTAGTGCCGGCCGCTGGCCGGCTCTTCGCACGCTCCAAACGGTATCGGGACGCCGTTGCGGCCGGCGCCCGGAGGTCGGCCGTCAAACAACCGCGATCTTCGCCTTCGCCAACGCCTCGCGCACCATGCCGTCGTTCGCCTCGGTCACCGGCCGGGTCAGGTCCCACAGGAACTTCACCCGGAACCCGGATTTCACTGCGTCCTGTGCACTCCACAGCACGCAGTAATCGCGCGCCAGCCCGCACACATGCACCTCGCGGATACCGCGCTCATGCAGCCAGCCTGCCAGCCCGGTGGCCGGGCGCGTGCCGTCGGGTCCATGGTTCTCGCGGAAGGCACTGTACGAGTCCACCTGCTGGCGCGTGCCCTTGCGCAGGATCAGGTCGGCCACGGTCCAGTCCACGCCCGCGTGCAACGCCGCGCCGGCGCTGCCCTGCACGCAGTGATCGGGCCACAGCGTCTGCGGCTGCGCATGCAGCAGGATCGCTTCGAACGGAAGATGTCCCGGATGCTGGCTGGCAAAGGACGCATGGTCGGCCGGGTGCCAGTCCTGGGTTGCCACCACGGTGCGGTAGCGGCGCTGGGCCAGCAAGGCGGCAATCGGTGCCACCAGCGTGTCGCCCTGCTCGCAGGCCAGCGCGCCGCCGGGCATGAAGTCTGGCTGCAGGTCGATCACCAGCAGGGCCACATCGGCGGGAGGGGCGGCGGTCATGGCAGATCCAACACAACGAAAGCGGGGCAACCAGCGTGGCGGCCCCGCGCGCGCGCGTCAATCGCCCTTGGGCGCGTCGTTGTCCTGCCCGTAATACAGCAGGCCGATTTTGATGCGCTCACGGCCGTTTTCGCGGCGGTGGCGGTTGGCATCGCGCAGCGAGTACACGCAGCCGCAGTACTCCTGCTGATAGAACTGTTCGCGCTTGCTGATCTCCACCATGCGCGCAGCGCCGCCTCCCTTGCGCCAGTTGTAGTCCCAGTACTGGATGCCCGGATAATGCGCGGCGGCGCGATGGCCGCAGTCATTGATCTGGTTCATGTCCTTCCAGCGCGAGATGCCCAGCGAACTGCTGATCACCGCAAAGCCATGTTCATGCGCATGCAGCGCAGTACGCACGAAACGCATGTCGAAGCACATCGTGCAGCGG
>NZ_JBFULO010000031.1:0-19466 GCF_054049855.1 Stenotrophomonas sp. P5_B8
CCTTTACACCAATGCCCCACTTGGCATGACTGCGGAGGACATCCGGCCTCGGACGCAGATGTTCCTCCATGGTATCGATAATTACGGTCGCGCGAACGCCCATCAGCTCGCCACACTCAATGGGCTTTCATCCGTTGATCGTGGGTACCTTTCGGTTACCCAATCCGAGGCAAGAATCCTCACTGTGCTTGAGTTTTCTCAGCAATCGACTAACAGGTTGACGAAAGGTGGTGACTTGGATCTGCAGCGGCACCAGTTGGCGCAGGCAATAGCCAATGCTCATCAGGATGGGCGAATAGCTTTGTCCGAGAAGGGTATACAAAAAGTTGAAGCCACTCTGGGCCAGGCTGCAGCCAGTTCACTCCGCGTGCCTCGTGGACAGCAAGGCTTTGCGTCGATCGGCTTATTGCTTGGCGATACCCCGACCAGCACGCTCGTACGCACTGGCGGGCTGCTGACCACAGGCGCTGACGCCATCCTGACCGCCCGCCGCTCCGCCGAGCTGCTTGAACAAGGCAATGCCACCGCAGCACAGTCTGAGGTCAACCACGCCCTCGCCCGAAATGTTGGCGGTTGGGCCGGTGGCACTTCCATGGCCATGGCATTGGGGGGAAGCGGCTACGTACCGGCCGCTGTAGTCGCGGCGGATGCATTGTTCCTGGCCAAGGCATTCGAAAAAGGGGCCGACCTACTGGACAACCGTGCCATTTACCATCAGACCGCCTCTGGTGTGTCGTGGGCGTTCGATGGAGCCCAATGGTATCGGGAGGCAGACTTCGAGCGAGTAAGCGCCGGATCGAGCGACCCGATCGAGGGGCGTGTTGCGGCCAGTTACGAAAAGTCCCAGCAGCTGGGGGCGATGGCGACCGCGAAGGCGGTTGAACTCGCGCTTGGCAAAGCACCGCCGCCCCAGGATCCATTCAAGATTCCAGCCCAGGCAAGCGAGCAGCGCGGCTTGGACAATCAGGACTGGTACCGCAATCCCGATACCTCGGCATGGGAGCGACAGGTCAAAACCGGCTTGTCCGGCGCAAATGATCGGGCAAGCTACGAAACCCAGACTGCGACGCCGGAGCGCGCCCAGCAACTCAATCAAGAGGCATTGGACCGTATCGAGGGCAATATTGCTACGGGGCCGGAGGCGATCGCAGCGCAGTATCTGGAAGCGTATGCTGCGCAACGCGCGCAAGACTACGGGGTGAGCGTGCCGGAGGCAGTCGAGTCGGCGCGCGCCAAATCCGGCGCCGTGCTCGGTTCGGATAGTGAGCGTTATCTGCGCAGTGCGGTGGGTCAGTGGGTGAGCGGGAGCCGGATGGCCGAAGGTAACCTGGCGCTGGAACTTGAGCTGACCAACCAGATGCGCCAGCCGTCGCTGGAGCGCTTCCAGCAGGAGCTGGCAGACATCCAGGCTTTGCCGGCGCCGTCGGTGGAGCAGACCGGGAAGAACGAACTGCTGCACCGCTATCAAAGCGCTGGCGTGGACCTGAACGTAAATCCTGAAACCCAGCAAGCCATCGCGCTGGCTGTGCAGCGCACGCTGGATGCCAATGGCGTCACCGGCCAGACGATGCAGCAACTTCAACGCAATGAGACGGGCCAGTATGGCTACGACAGCCCCATCAATTACTATCAGACCGGGCCCGATGGCGTGGCGCATCTGGTGGCCGTTACCGACGTTGCTGAGCTGCGACGGGCGTGGACGGAGGTCCGGGCACAGCAACAGGAAGACGCGCCGATCCCTGACTCCCCAGAGCTACGCATCACCGCACTATCGGCCCAGGAACGCGATGCCCACGAACAGGCGCTGCGCGAGGCGAACCGTGAGGGACTCTCCATCGGCGAGGCGCAGCAGGTCGCTGCCGCTGCTGCGCTGGGCGTAGCTGATCAGCGCATTGAAGAGGCGTTGGCGCCGGAGGTGCAGCAGCGGGAGTCGGGACCTGTAGAGGCCACCGTTGCTCCGGCAATGGCCGCCGCCTCGATACCGCCCATCAGTGCACCGCTCCCCACGGAGGCTGATCGTGCGCAGTCTTCTGAGATGGATCGCCACGACGAAGCACGCCGCACCGAGGCGGAGCGGGCGCAGGCGTCGAGAGAAACCGAGGAAGCCGATCGGCGCCACGCCGTCGACACGGCAGACGAGGTGGTCAGACAAGTGCCGCAGGCGCAGACCAATCATCCGGAGACAGCTGAAGCGCCGCCCATGTCTCCTGCTGGCTCCAGTGCTCCCGACGCAATGAACCTCCAGCCCGCCCATGTGGAGCCAGGCGCTGCGGTGCCAGCTGCGCACGAGCCGCAGCGCGGATCTGAGCCGGAGGCGGTCACCATTGCCAACACCCATCAGCTCCCACCTCAGATCACTGAGCCGCAGCCCATCGCTGACCAGCTTGCGAGTGACTGGCAGCCGGCAAACGAGGATTCCCGCGAGCAGATGCAGTCGCTCGCAGAAGAAGCGATCCCACCACACCACTTCACCCAGCCATCGACTGACGCCGAGCTGGAGCAGACCGCACAGCCGCCTGTATACAATCGCGAAGAGACCTACGCCCAAGACGCCCTGCTGCGGCAGGCAGAGCAGGCAGAGCAGTCGATCTCCAGCGAAGCAGAGCGCGAGGAACTTGCAGATATTCCCCCGGCCGAGCCACTCGACGTTGCGCGCCTACCTGAGCAACAGCACGCCGCGCCAGCGAAGCTGTCACCCGCGCACCCGGACCACCCGGACAACCGACTCTACGAGCAGATCCGCGAGGGAGTAGCCGAGTTGGACGCCCAGCATGGCCGCACACCCGATGCGATGAGCGAGCGCCTGACCGGCAGCCTGCTCGTACTGGCGAAGGACAACGGGCTGGACCGCGTCGACCACGTGGTGTTGAGCCAAGCGACGGCCGATGCCCGGTCCGGGCAGAACGTGTTCGTCGTCCAGGGCGAGATGGGCGATCCCGCGCAGTTGCGTGCAGGGATGTCGACCCAGCAGGCCGTGTCGACGCCGTGGGACGATTCCATGCAGCAATTCGATGCGGTGGCAGAGGAACGCCAAGCGCGTGCGCAACAGCAGGCGCTGCAGCAGCAGGACGAAGACCAACGCGTGCAGCACGAAATGCAGCTGACGGCTGCAAGCATGGGTGGCTAGGTGCGGCCACTACAGCGTTCATGGGTGTGCGAGACCCATGGCGTGCTCGTTAGCGCGTGTGTGAGCGAACTCGCTCGGACCCAGGTTGCGCTCCAGGCGCTGATTGCGTCACCTCACCGGGAGGTTCATTTCACACCAACCGGGATGCAGCGATCATGGCGGGCGGGGCAGGGAGGCAACCCGCCTCGTAAAACCGCAGGGTCGTTCACGCAAGAACTGTGGAATGGCCGCACGCCGGAGTAGCCTGATAGCTGTTGTCTTTGGCAACTGGCCCTGTGAAAGATAAGTTCCACTTCACTCGGCCTGCCTACTCGATTCATGGTGGAGGTGGAGCTTCGAAACTCCACGACATATGACRAGAACGACGTGCAATACGTCGGGAGGGCGGCTAATAAAACACCCCCGGAAGGGGGGAATAAGCCCGCCGATCATATGCGGTTTCGAACCTCCCGACACCCTTTCGCCCCCGCGGGCGAAAGCACCTCCCGTCAGGAGTGGCCAACATGCACGAACCTCTGAATCCGGCTACCCCAACAGTCGGTATGGCCGTAGCGCAGTCCTCCGTCCCGCTGCATGCGCGGTGCACGCCATGACCATGGAGAACGCCCACTTCACCCTCGCCGAGATCTTCGACGCCTTCCACCGCTCCTCCGAGCTGTGTCGCCCCATCTGGCGCGCCTCCTTTGAAATCTGCTGCATGGCGCTGGGCCTGAACCCCGCGCGGGAATGGGAGCGCCAGGTCCGGCGAGCGCGTCAAGGAGACAGCGAGGTGCATTGAGTCCTTCGGCCCAGCCTTCGAGGCAGAACGCAGACTTGCTGCCCCTTCACCCGCCTATGCGATCATCCCCGCCAAGGACCGCCATTCGACAATCGAACGGCGCGGGGCAAGGGTCGGTTTCAGACAGGGCTGAGTGAGCATGGAGCACAACGAACACTACACGGTGACCATTTACCTGGCCGCGCCGGGCACACCGCTCGAGGGCGGCGGCACCGCGCTCATGGGGCACATGTACCTGCAGACCGCGCACGGCGCGCAGCGGGACAGCTACGGCTTCGGCCCGGCCCCGGATGCGGCCTCGGGCGTGGTGTCCTACACCGATGCGGATACCTACAAGGATCCCTACTACGCCCGCACCCTGGAGATCACCCGGGAACAGTTCGACAGGATCCGCGCGTTCGGCGCGCATCCGGCCGCGCACGGTTTCAACATCAACGGGCCGGTGTTCACCAGCAGCTGCGTGGATTTTGCTTGGGCCGCACTCGGCCACGCCGGCATCCACCGGCAGACCGGTGCCGATACCGACCACGACAGCGAGTTCGCGGTGCTGTTCAACCAGCCGGAAGTGCAGTGCATTGCAGCACCGGTCCCGGGCAGCGCACTGAACACCGAGCACCACAACCCGCTGCCCGAGCGCGATGTGTGGCAGCGTCGCCTGGCCGAAATGGAACGGCAGAAGGCCGCGCGCCGTCCTGCGCCACCGCCGGCGACACCGGCCGATCCCGCCCACCCGGACCACCGCCTGCTGACCCAGCTCAACAGCAAGGTGGCCGAGCTGGACGCCGCCAACGGCCGTACCTTCGACGCCACCAGTGAGCGCATCAGCGCCAGCCTGCTGGCCCTGGCCAAGCAGAACAACCTCTCCCGCGTGGACCACGTGCTGCTGAGCAGGCGCACCGAGGACAACGCAGCGGCCGAGAACATCTTCATCGTGCAGGGCGACCGTGATGACCCCGCGCACCTGCGGGCGAGCATGCCGACCGAGGTAGCGGCCAAGACGGCAGTGGATGAGTCGTTGAAACGGGCGAAGTGACATAACGGCGCGCGCTGCAGTTGCCGCCATGACGCGGCCCTGCCGGACGTGACGTCTTCAGCCTGCTACCATGCCCGAGCCATAGCCAGCCTGCCCTGCACGAACCGCTGCACGGGCCGGCCGTTGTACAACGGCCCCGCGAGCCAGGACACCCCCCGTGCCCATCCAAGGAAGCTCGCATGCACCCTCGTTCCGTTTTCCGTTCGGCCGCCCTGGCCCTCGCCGTCAGCCTGACCCTCGGCGCGCCGTCCGCGTTCGCCGCTGACACCGCCGCGCCCACCTCGGCCGCTACTGCCGCCGCCGTCCAGCGCAAGCCGATCGCCCAGGGCCTGTACGAGCTGGCCTTCAGCCCGAAACAGAACGCCGTGTTCGTCGCCTCCTCGGGCGGCTTCGGCGATGCCGCCGGCCCGGCGCAGGTGCTGCGCCTGAACCCGGAAACCCTCGCCGTTGAAGCCCGCATTCCGCTGGAGCGCAAGGGCTTTGGCGTGGTGCTCGATGACGCCGGCGACCGCCTGTATGTCGGCAACACCGTGGACACCTCGGTCACCGTGGTCGACACCGCCGCGAACAAGGCCATTGGCACCGTGCAGCTGATGGAGAAGGTGGTGGGCAAGGATGGCAAGGCCTCCTATACCCACGACCTGCGTGAGCTGGTGGTCGATGCGCCCAACCACCGCCTGTACGTCACCGGTCACTCCGGCGACGGCAGCGTGCTGTTCGTGGTCGACACGCAGACGCTGAAGGTGATCAACACCATCCCCGGCCTGGGCAACGCCAAGGCGCCGGGCCTGGCGCTCGATGCCAAGGGCAAGCGCGTGTACACCTCCAACCTGCTGGCCGAAGTGGTCACTGTCGGCACCGACAGCGGCAAGGTGGAGCAGCGCTTCAAGGTAGGCGCCGAGCAGCCGATGAACATCGCGCTCGACCCGGCCGGCAAGCGCCTGTTCGTCACCGACCAGGGCTCGGAGATGATCCGCAAGTACCAGGCCAGCAGCTCCGGCTTCACCTCGTCGCACCCGGGCCAGCGCGTGCTGGTGATCGACCGCGGCACCGGCAAGGAACTGGCCAGCATCGCCACCGACGCCGGTCCGCTGGGCATCCTGCTGGATGCACCGCGCAAGCGCCTGTACGTGACCAACCGCGACGGCGGCACCGTCACCGCCTACAACAGCGATACGTACAAGCCGGTGGCGACCTACGCCGTGCCGACCCACCCGAACAGCCTGGCGTTGGATGCCAAGAACAACGTGCTGTACGTATCGGTGAAGAATGGCGAGAAGGACGCCAAGGGGAGTGAGGAGTCTGTGGCGCGGATTGCGCTGTAACTGCATGCGGTGACGCACATCCGGCCCTTTGCGGAGGGTCGGATGTGTCGCCCGCCAATGACATAATCGATCCCGCACCAGGCACGGTCGCCTGCTTCGATAGCGAGATCAGGGATGTCCAACGCTTCATTCCCCCAGCCCCTACCGGCTGACCTGCGTACCCGGCTGGAGGACGATCTGCGTTTCCAGCGCGATGCCGGTACCGCGCTGCTGCGCTTCGCCATCGGCGTGGCGCTGGTCATCACCGCATTCGCAGCCTGGTTGGGTATGCATACCAGCGGCACAGCACCGACGCTGATTCCCACGTTCGTGGCCGCCGCCATCGGGGTGATCGCGATCATCATCGCCGTCGTCCATCGGCGTCTGCGCATGGCATCGCTGCGTGACGTGCTGGCATCGGGCCAGGTCATCGTGGTGGAGGGACGCCTGGATGCGGCGCAGATCCTGCCCGCCTCTGGCGGTCAAGGCCGTGCCTATCTGGTCGATGGCCGATCCTGTTCTGTGGTGGAGGAKTCGCCGGGCAGCGAAGAGTTGCTGGGTTTTGTCGCTCACCAGATCGTCGGCCCCGTCGCTGGCACGCCCATTCGCCTGGTCTTCAACGCGGTCCGCCCTGGACACCTGCTGCAGGTGGAATATCCGACCCTGCACGCGCAGGCCGTCGAGGCCGCACCCATGGTCTCGCGTGACTGGAAGCGCGTGATGGCACGCCCGCGCGCGCTGTTGCAGGCCGCCGCATGGTGGGGCGGTGCGATGGTGCTCGCCTTGGTCGTGCTGGCTTTCCTGCCGGGCGTCAGCCGTGGTTTCAGCGCCTGGCTGGGCATCGGCCTGGTGGTGATGATGCTCTGGGTGCTGCTGCTGTGTCTGCCCGCGCTGCGGATGTGGGGACAGCGCAAGCTGGTGATGCGTGAGACGGTGGCCGGGCCGGTCCAGGAGGTAATGCAGGCGCGCACCCGGCGTGGCCGGCAGGGCGTGGAGAGCGCGCAGTTCGTGCGCGTGGGCGGTCGCTGGTACCGGCAGTCCACTCCGGTTTCGCAGCCGGAGGTCGTGCCGCCATCGCTCGGTAATGAACTGGCCTTCACCTACGCGACGCTGGGTTCCCGGCGAGTTGCGCTGCAGGCTTCAGTGTCGTCGCACTGATCGGAAGTCACTCGAGGCGAGGGCTGGGGCGAACGCGGTGAGGCGCGCTGGCGCGGCTCGTCAGGCTGGCACGGTGGATGCGCAGCAGCTTGCCACTCTGCCTGCCAGGCAGCCAGCACATCGCCCGCGCTGCCCTGCAGCTCGCAGCGCCTCCCTCAACGCGGCCCGCGATGCCGGATGCACGCCCACCCCATGCAACAGCAACGTACGCGCAAGTCCGCCGCAGGCGATGCGGGGAATCGCCAGTACGACAGGAGCGTTGGCGCGAGGGTACAGCGGGCGAAGGTCCATCCGAGCCGGCTCATTATGGCGTTGGTGCGGATTGCACTATGGGTAATGTCCGTCTCACAGACTGAGACCGTGCAGGCAATGTATGGGTCTGGTGAAGCGCTCAGACCTGTGCAGGCGATGTCATCGCCGCCGCCGCATTTTTCACAGGATAGGCCATCGCACTTGCCTAGGATCGGTCACTCCTTTCCCATCGCTCGAAGGATTCCCCATGGCTGCTTCCCACGTCCGTCTGCACGTTGAAGATACCGGCGGTACCGGCCGTCCGGTGGTGCTCATCCACGGCTGGCCGTTGTCGGCCGAGTCCTGGAAGGCGCAGATCCCGGTGCTGAAGGATGCCGGTTACCGCGTGGTGGCCTACGACCGTCGCGGCTTTGGGCGCTCGGACAAGCCGGCCGACGGCTACGAGTACGACACGCTGGCCGATGACCTGGCTGGGGTGCTCAACGACCTGGATCTGAAGGACGCCACCCTGGTCGGGTTCTCGATGGGCGGCGGCGAAGTGGCCCGTTACATCGCCCGCCATGGCGAGCAGCGGCTGCGCAGTGTGGTCTTCGCCTCGGCGGTGCCGCCGTACATGCTGCAGACCCCGGACAACCCCGAAGGCCCGCTCACCCAGGCCAAGGCCGATGAGATGCGCCAGGGCCTGGAGCGCGACCGCGACAGCTTCTTCGATGGCTTCACCAAGGACTTTTTCAGCGCCAAGGGCGTGCTGAAGGTCAGCGAGAAGCAGCGGCAGGAGGCTATCGACCTGTGCAAGCAGTCGGACCAGACCGCCGCGCTGGGCTGCATGAAGGCCTTCGGTACCACCGATTTCCGCGACGAGCTCAAGAAGGTAACGGTGCCCACGCTGGTGCTGCACGGTGACAGCGACGGCACGGTGCCGTATGAAGGGTCCGGCAAGCGCACCCACGCGGCCATTGCCGGTAGCGAGGCGGTGGTGCTCAAGGATGCGCCGCATGGCTGCAATGCCAGCCACCCGGAGCAGTTCAATGCGGCGCTGGTCGCCTTCCTGGCGAAGTGAAGCTGCGTTAGCATCCGGCCATGCGCCAGACCCGAACCCCACCGTGGAAGAAGCCCAACCCCAACGGCGGGAAATCCTCGCCGTTGTCGCCGGCGCAGAAAGACGCCGCGCGGCAACGCGCCGAGGAAAATGGCCGGGCCTATCCGAACCTGGTCGACAACATGTGGGCGAAGAAGCTGCCGCGCGGTGATTGAGGTCGGGTGGCCAACGCCCTTACCGCTTGACCGCCAGCACCCCATCCAGCGCCAGCTCCGCCTTGAAACCCGCTTTCTCCAACCGCTTGGCCACTTCCCGCGGCACATCGCGGCCGCTGGTGAGCTTGTTGGGTGCGCCGGTGTAATGGAACATGCGCCCGCCGTCGCGGATCACCCGCGCCAACTGGTCATAGAACACCTGCGAGTACAGTTCACCGGCGATGCCGAAACGCGGCGGATCGTGCAGGATGGCATCCACCGAGCGGGTCTCCAGCGCCTCGATCGCAAGCGAGACATCGCCCTGGGTCAGTGACAGCCGGCCCCCACTGCTGGCGGCGTCCGGGTCTGGCGACCACGGGTTGAGCGTGCGCAGCCACAGCACGTCCGGATTTTTTTCGAACGACTGGATGCGCGCTACGCCGCCTTCCAGGCAGCAGGCGGCGAAGTAGCCGAGCCCGCCGCAGGTATCGAGCACGGTCTTGCCCGATGGCGCGATCAACGCCACCTTGCGCCGCGCATCCTCGAACGGCGACACCTGCGCGCTTGGCAGCATCTTGATGCCATCGATCTCGAAGGTGGGGGCGTCCCAGTCGGTGGGCACCAGCTTGATCAGYGCCGAACCGAACCGGGACACCGCCAGGAATTCCTCCCCATCCCAGTAGTACAGGGTGCGGTCGCGGGTCTTGCCCGGGTAGTCGTAGCGCGCGCCCTTCCACAACCAGTGGTCCGCAGCCAGGGTGGCGGGACCGGTAGAGCGGCCAAGATCAAGCGAGCCGGTCCACTCGCCGGCGCCGGCATCACGGGCGCGGGTGAGGGCTTGGGCGAGCGGAAGGGTCAGCAGGGGACCGGTGTAATGGGGCACGGGAGTCGGGAACACCCCGCCGTGAGGCGGCCGGGTGACAGGGTAGTCAGGGGTGGGCATCGTACCTGACCACGCGGCAATGCCGCCTGACGGCGGTCGGCTGTCATCGGGCACCGCTATAGTGCGTTCTGGCGCCTTGCCGGTTCCTGGCCGTTTCCGCGGTCGGGGCAGGGCAGGCGGTTACATCGTTTTCCAGGAATGTGAGATGCACCGGACCATGGGAACTATCCGCCGCTGCGTCGGCGCGCTGCGCCGCCACCGGTCTGCAAGGATCGCGCTGCCCAGACTTGGCAGCCACCGGCGCAGCCTGCTGGTGATGGCGACCCTGCTGGCGCTGACCGCCTGCAACGGCTCGCATCCGCCGCCGCAGGGGACCGCGCTGCAGGATGTGCGTGGGATCGAGATCCGTTACACCTACTCCGGATGGGAGCGCGCCGAAGAAGTCCATCGGCTTCGCCCGGGCGAGGGCCGCCGTACCTTCGTGCGGCGCTCGCAGCTGGACATGGACGGCAACGGTCCGGTGACCACCGACAGCATCCCGGCCCAGCGCGTGGGGGAGCTGCTGTGGGCACTGTCGGCGCCTGCGTGGACGCGCGAGCGCGCCGTGGAGGAGGTGGCGCGCCGGGTGCGGCCGCGGGAAGTGTTGAGGTATGCAGCGACGTCGGCCTCGACCCGGGTGCCGGCCTGCACGACCAGTCAGATTCAAGACCAGATGCACCGCCTGCTGGGGGGCGCCCGGCTGCGCGAGGTACTGGAGGACTACTACACCGGTGGCATCTGGACCGACGATTCTCCGGTGATGCACGTGGTCATCGAGTATGGGAATGCACCGACACGGGTACTCAGTTCGCGCTCGCAGAAGCTGATGATGTTGCCGTGGACCGAGGGGGAACCGTCGGCCGATTCGGACGTCGCGCCACAGAACTGGTCGGTGCYGGTAAGCCAGGCGCTTCGACGGTTGCTGCCGGAGGCGTCGAAGGCTGCCGCGCGGTTGGATGCACGCGAGGATTTCGGCTTGAAGGGATACATTTCGTCCCAAGCCATGACGACCTGCGAGGCGCAGCACCGCTGAGCGGTGTGGTGGCACCCTGCGCGCGCTGTTCCGCTCTCCCGACGCGGTGGTGAGCCAACGCCGATGCAGCGGCGCGTAGCAGTCCGATACGCGCTTCAGGCGCGGACCGATCGTGGTCAGAGGCTGGCAATCGCAGACTGCGCCCATGCCCTACGATCACCGCCCCTGGCAGCCCGGCAACGCGTACTTTTTCAGTGCGCACCTGCGTGATCGGCAGAGCCGCCTGCTGATCGAGCAGGCCCAGGGTCTGCGCCTCGCGTTCCGGGTGGCGCAGCTGGCCCGTCCGTTCCGGATCAACGCGATCGTGGTGCTGCCCGACCACCTGCACGGGGTGTGGACGCTGCCGGAGGGTGACGACGACGGTCATCGGCGCTGGACCCAGATCCAGGCGATCTTCGATCGGCAGCTCCCGGGCATGCCCCCGCGCGCGGTGCTGCGCCGCGACCGCACGGCACGTCCGCTATGGCACAGCGGTTTCCGCGAGCACCGCATTCTGGATACGGAGGACTTCGACCGGCACGTGGCCTACGTGCACCAGAATCCGGTCAGGCACGGCCATGTGCGCGAGGCGACCGAGTGGCCGTACAGCTCCATCCATCGCATCGCCCGTGGGGACGGGCCGTGTTGAAGTACGGCCCCGCGCTGCCCGTCTGCGCGCGTCTGCGGGTGGGGTACTGCAGAGGATGGGTACTGGCGTTGCCGCGCGCGTGCGTCGCACGGCCGGCAGTGCGGGAGAAGGGCGATGGCGGCAGGCACGGGGAGTTGCCCGCCGGCGTTACTGCGTCACTTTCCGGTGGGTCATGGGCACCGGAAGGAACGCACAGCGTCCTCCCGCACTGCCGGAGTAGAGGCTAGTGCGACGTCGTCAATTGCACATCCGCGGCTCGCCGGCTGGACTCAGCCGCAGCGCACTTTGAACACTGGCCCGGCGCCGATCAGCACCAGTGCCATGTAGTCGCTGTCCTTGTCCTTGCCCTTGAGCGTGGCACCGGGATTGAAGTGGAAGATGCCGAACCCGCCGTTCGGGCGTACCAGCGCCTTGTCGATCTGATCGGCGTCATCCTTGAAGAAGCGGGCGATGTCCGCTCGCGAGGACACCTGCAGGACGGTATCGTCGCGTTGCCACTGTTCGTCGCGGTTGAACGACACGTAGTACTGGCCCTGCTGCTGCTCGATGCGGAACTCCGCCGGCTTGCGTGGGTGGGTGGCATAGCACCCCAGCATGGGATCGGAGGAGAACGTGCCGGCGCCGGAGTCGGCGTTGCGGCAGGCGCTGAGCAACAGGGGTGACAGCAGTAGCAGGCGGGTGACGACGTGCATGGCGGGTCCTCCTGGTAGCGGGTATTGCCGCATTGTGGCGTAGCGAGCGGGAGGGACCGTGCACGGCGGGCGATGGTGTACGGTTGGGTGAACCGGGGAGGCTGACATGCAGGACAACACACCATTGGATACCGCGCCGCCGCACGTTGTGTCGTCGCCACGGGCAACGATGGTGCAACGCTGGCCTTGGCTGGGCGTATGCAGCTTCCTTGGGCTCCCGTTGGGTGGCCTGGCCGGCTATCTCGTGCGGCTGGCGAGCGATAGCCCCACGGTCGGCGTGGGCACGAGCGGGGCGACGGCGATCGGCGTGCTGGGTGCTGCCGCCATCGGCCTGATCGCTACCGTCGGCTCGCGGGTTCGGCAGGAACGCTGGCCTTGGCTGGGTGTCGTCGGCGCCGTGCTCAGTGCCGCGCCGCTGGCGTTGTTCATCGTGGCGATGATGTTTCATCGGTGAGAGGGTAAGCGGTAGGTAAAGGATCACCCATTACCGTTTCCACCCGATGTACCTCCACCGTGATGTGCACCAGCTCCTCGTGGATGGACAAGGCTTCACGAAGCGTATCGGCCGTCACCTCGGTGTCGCTCACCACGCTGGCCACGACCGCGTACTTGCCGCGACCAACCTGCCACACGTGCAGGTCCGCAAGGCGTGCTGCCCACGGGCCTTGCTCGATCACCTCACGCACGTCGGCCACGACCGGGGCGTCCATCTGCGCATCCAGCAGCACCCGGCCGGTGTCGCGCAGCAGGCCCGCCGCCCACACGGTGACCAGTACCGCACCGACCAGGCCCATCACCGGGTCCAGCCACGCCGCGCCCCAGAACTTGCCACCCACCAGCGCAGCGATGGCGAGCACCGAGGTGGCTGCGTCCGCGATCACGTGCAGGTAAGCCGAGCGCAGGTTGAGGTCCTGCGCGGCGTGGGGGTGGCCGTGGGCTTCGTGAACATGATGCTGCTGGCCATGCTGATCAGCGTGGTCTGAGTCGTGATCCCGCGCACTGCCGTGACCGTGCGCATGTCCGTGACCGTGAGGGTGCCCATGATGATGATGCCCGTGATCGTGCCCGTGGCTGTCATGCAACCACCACGCGCACAGCAGGTTGACGCCCAATCCCACCACGGCGATGGCGATGGCCTGGTCGTAGTGGATGGCACTGGGCGAGAACAGCCGCTGCGCCGATTGCACCGCCATCAGCAACGCGACGCCCAGCAGCGCGACCGCGCTGGTGTAGCCACCGAGGATTTCGATCTTCCACGTGCCGAACGCAAAGCGGCCGTCATGCGCGTAGCGCCGGGCACAGGCATAGGCGAACACGGCCATTCCCAAGGCGAGCGCGTGCGAGCTCATGTGCCAGCCGTCGGCCAGCACCGCCATGGAGTTGAACCACCAGCCGCCGAGGATCTCCACCACCATCATCRCTGCGGTCAGCCACAGGGCGCGCCGGGTGTTGCGCTCGGCCAGCGGGTTGCCGTCGTCGAAACGGTGGCTGTGGCGGCGGGCGTCGGCGGCGGCGAGGAGGGACATGGGGCGGGCCCGATGGGAATATACCCCCATAGGGTATATTCTCCTGTCCCATGTCGCACGTCCAACACCAACGAAACGCGCTGCTGGCCCGGGTCCGGCGCATGGCCGGCCAGGTGGCCGCACTGGAAACCTCCCTGCAATCGACCGAGGCCGACTGCACCGATGTGCTGATGCAGGCTGCGGCGGTGCGGGGTGCCGCGCACGGCCTGCTGATGGCGCTGCTGGACGAGCATCTGCAGGCGCACGTGGTCAGCCCCAGCGATCCGGCCGAGCGCGCGGCCGAGGCGCAGGTGCTGGTGAAGCTATTGCGCGCCTACGGGAAGTAGGCGCAACGGTCGCCTGCGTGGCTACGGCAGGGTCTGTGGCCTGAGCCCCTCAGTGCCGGTGCCGACGCCAGGCATTCCACACGTGGGTGGCGGCAAGCAGCAGGCTGCCGGCGACGGTCATTGGCGTTTCGGTGTCGTGGCTGGGCCACTCGGCGGCGCCGGCCAGCAACAGCAGCAACCCCAACGCAGCGCTGGCCAGCGCCGCAGCAGGCAGGCGCTGCTGGCGGTGGGCGCGCCACAGGGCGAAGCCGGTCAGCGGCGCGGCGATGGCCACGAACAGCACGTGGACCCATTCGGCCTGGGCCCAGACGCCAAACAGCGGCAGGGCAGCGGCCAGCACCGGCAGGGCCAGGCAATGCAGCAGGCACAAGCTGGACAAGGCGATGGCACCGGCATCGAGCAGGGTGGAAGAACGTTTCATGTGGGTGGGGGACCAGATCTGCGAATGTTATATAGTAACATTTTAATCCCCGCCCGAACCTGTCCCGCCATGACCGCCATTGCTGCTCCTCTCGACACCCGCCTGCCGGTGACCGTGTTGTCCGGCTTCCTTGGCGCCGGCAAGACCACCCTGCTCAACCAACTGCTGCGCAACCGCGAGGGGCGCCGGGTGGCGGTGATCGTCAATGACATGAGCGAGATCAACATCGACGCACAGCTGGTGCGCGATGGCGGCGCCACGCTGAGCCGCACCGAGGAGACGCTGGTGGAGTTCAGCAATGGCTGCATCTGCTGCACGCTGCGCGACGATCTTCTGCAGGAGGTGAAGCGGCTGGCCGCCGAGGGGCGCTATGACTACCTGCTGATCGAGTCCACCGGGATCGCCGAGCCGATGCCGGTGGCGGCGACGTTCTCGGTACGCGACGCGGACGGGTTCTGCCTCAATGACATCGCACGCCTGGACACGATGGTGACGGTGGTGGACGGGGTGAATTTCCTGGATGACTTCAGTTCGACCGATCGGCTGGTCGATCGCGGGCAGCAGGCCGGACAAGACGATGCGCGTGGGGTGGTGAACCTGCTCGCCGAACAGATCGAGTTCGCCGATGTGATCGTGGTCAGCAAGTGCGATGTGGTCGACGATGACGCGCTGCAGTCGACGCTGGCGGTGCTGCGCGCGATGAATCGCGAGGCGCGGCTGGTACTTTCCGAGCAGGGCAACGTGCCGCTGCATGAGGTGCTGGACACGCGCCGCTTCGATTTCGTCAAGGCACAACTGGCCCCGGGCTGGATGCAGGCGCTGCGTGGCGTGCACACGCCGGAGACCGAGGAATACGGCATCAGCAGCTTCGTCTATCGGGCCCGGAGGCCGCTCCACCCGCAGCGGTTCGCGCGGTTGTTGGAACAGGGGCTGGGTGGGGTGATCCGCAGCAAGGGGTTCTTCTGGCTGGCCAACCGCATGGACCGGGTGGGCGAGCTGTCCAGCGTGGGCGCGGCCACGCGGACCGAGGCGGCCGGCTTCTGGTATGCCGCGCGCGAGCGGGTGGCGGCCGGGATGGAAGACAGCACACCGTTGCTGCCGCCGCCGCAGGTGCCATACACCGATGTCGGTTGGGTGCGTCAGCAGGCGTCCTGCTGGACCGCACCGATGCCGGGCATGGACGAAGTAGGTGATGCGGGTGAGTACCAGGCGATGCGGCGGATGTGGCACCCCTGGTGGGGCGATCGCCGCCAGGAGCTGGCGGTGATCGGGGTGGAAATGGATGAGCGCGCGCTGCGTGCGCAATTCGATGCCTGCCTGCTGACCGACGCGGAGATGCACGCCGGCCCGATGCTGTGGCAGCTGCTGCCCGATGCCTTCCCGGCGTGGTCGCGGGGATGAGGCGATGCAGCCATGCGTCGCCTAACACGCCGTGATCTCCCAACCTCCGTCGGCTGCGTCCAGGTGATGGGTCACGCCGACGGCCTGCAGGAGCGCCGCGTCGTGGGACACGATCATCAGCGTGCCCTTGTACTGGTTGAGCATCTGCTCCAATGCGGCCAGCGAGGGCAGATCGAGGTGGTTGCCCGGCTCATCCAGCAGCAGCAACTGCGGCGGCGTGCGCGCATACAGTACGGCGGCGAGTGCGGCTTTCAGGCGCTCGCCACCGCTGAGTGTGCACAGCGGGCGCAAGCTGCGCGTGGCATCCAGGCCCAGCAGGGCCAGCTGGGTGCGCAGGGTCGCTTCGCTGGCGTCGGGATGCGCGTCCTGCAGCAATGACAGGGCCGTGGCCTGCATTGGCAACCCGGAAAGCGACTGGTCGAGCAGCGCTACGCGGGCAGCCACCCTGCACTCGCCCGCCAGCGCCTCGATCTGCCCGGCAAGCAGCCGCAGCAGCGTCGACTTGCCGCTCCCGTTAGGCCCACGCACGCCGATGCGCTGGCCGCGCTGCACGCACGCGGTAATGCGTTGCCATGGGGACGCCGCCCACGGCAACTGCACATCGATCAGTTCGGCGACACGCTGCGGACCGGGCTCGGGAAGCGTGGGTGCCAGCAACGCGATCTCCACCACGTCCTCCACCTGTGCGGCAGCCTCGCGCACGCGGGCGTCCATGTCGGCGCCGCGCTCCAACTGCCGGGCCTGCCAGCGCCCGGCGCTGTTCTCGCTGCGGCTCTTCATCCCGCCGAGCAGGATCGGCGCCTGGTTGGCGCTGCGTGCCTCGCGTTGCGCGCGCGACTGGCGATGCTCCTGGCGCTCGCGCTGTTGGCGAAGCTCGCCCTGCTGCTGGCGGCGTTCGCGCTTGCGCAGGGCGAGCAGGTCGTCGGCGGCGGTGCGTGCGTGTTGCTTCTGTTCGGCATACAGAGCGTAGTTGCCGCCGTAGCTGTGCAGCCCGCCTGGAGTGAGTTCGACGATGCGCTGCATGGCCTGCAGCACGGTGCGGTCGTGGCTGATCACGATCAGGCCACCGCGCCAGCCGGCGAGGGCATCGAGCAGGCGCGTGCGGTGGGCGCTGTCGAGGTGGTTGCTGGGCTCGTCCAGGATCAGGCCGTCCGCGTCGGACAGCAGCGCACCGGCCAGCGCCACCTGCATGGCCTGGCCGCCGCTGAGCGTGGCCGCCGGCCGATCCGGATCCAGTGCAGGCAGCCCGAGTTGCCGCCACTGCGCCTGCAGTTGCTCGCGGATGTTCCAGCGTTCGCCGACGCTGGCGAAGTCGGCCGGCGCGATGCTGCCCGCTTCGATCCGGGTCAGCGCCGCAAGCAACGGCGCGACGCCGGCCAGCTCGGCGATGCTGCCGGCAGGCGCGCCGCTGTGCTGGGTCAGCAGATGGACCTTGCCGGTGCGCTGGATCTGCCCGCTGGTGGGCGCGCGCTGCCCGGCCAACAGATTGGCGAGCACGCTTTTGCCGACACCGTTGCGCCCGACCAGGCCGGTCGGGGTGGTGTCGAGGTGCGTGCTGATATCGGAAAACAGGACCCGGCCGTCGGGCAGGGTATACGTCACGCGGTCGAGCGTGAGAGCGAATGCGGTCATGCGACCTCCATGGATGCCGTTGAATCCCTCACGCGCGCGGCGGGAAGGTCAGTGGCCGTCAGCAGACGGCGGGGCATCAATGGCGCATGCGGGCATACCTCATTACACAGGCGACTGGCTGTCGCGCGGCCAGTATAGAGTTGCGCGCCGCGCAGGCGATGAATATCCGCTGTTCAGCAGCTCACGCCGGTGAGCCGGGCACTGACGAAATCGATGAACACCCGTAGCTTCGGCAGCACGTGGCGGCCCGATGGCCACAGCAGGTGGAAGGTGCCGCAGGCGTGGATCTGGTCGGGCAACACACGCCGCAGTCGCCCGTCGGCCAGCGCGTCGCGCACCGAATGCTCGGGGATGTAGCCGATGCCGCGTCCGGCCAGGGCAAAGGCCAGCCTGGCCTCGATGGTGTTGGAGACCATCGCTACCGGCAGCTCCAGCGCGGGCGCACCGGGTTCACGCGGCAGCGGCCACGGTTCCAGTTTGCCGCTGGTGGGAAAGCGGTAGTGCAGGCAGTCGTGCTGCAGCAGGTCTGACGGCGTCTGCGGGACGCCGCGACGCGCCAGGTAATCCGGCGAGGCGACCAGGTAACGCGGGAAAACGCCGAGCCGCCGCGCGCTGAGCCGCGAGTCGGAGGGCTCGCCGACCCGCAGCACGGCGTCGAACCCCTCTTCGATCACATCGACCATGCGGTCGTCGAAATCCAGCTCCAGGCGGATGCCCGGGTAGGCGGCCATGAAATCGGACAGGATCGGCAGCGACAGGTCGCCGACCAGCGGCAGGCTCAATCGCAGCGTGCCGCAGGGAGCGGCCGCCTGCTGGGCCAGTTCGGTCCGGCCGGCGTCGAGTTCGTCGAGGATGCGCCGGCAGCGCAGCAGGAAGCGCTCGCCTTCGGCGGTGAGGGTCACGCTGCGCGTGCTGCGGTGGAACAGGCGCACGCCCAGCGCCTGCTCCAGGCGGGTGACGGTCTTGCCCGTGGCCGAGGCGGATACGCCGAGCAGGCGCCCGGTCTCGACGAAGCTGCGGGTGTCGGCCACGTGCACGAAGGTCTGCAGGTTGCCCAGGTTTTCCAGCGCGGACATGGCCGTACCAAGGGGGGGGGGGAAGACGCCACTCTAGCGGCACCGGGGGGCTCGGCGGCCCTGCCGGTGGGACGCAGTGGTGCATCGGGGCGCGCTGCGGCCGGATCCCTTGGTGGTACGGGGATTTCCATGATTGCGGAATGCTGCGTCCGGAATGTATGGAGCGCCGCCTGGGTGTTTGCCTGGGCAGTGAAGGCCGACGATGGCGCTCCCCTCCTGCTGGACCGTCCCCCATGTCCTCCGTCCTGGACCTCCCTGCCGTTGCCGTTGCCGATCCGCGCCTGGCGCCGGTCGATGCCGTGCTGTCTGCCGCCCACGCCCACCAACGGATCGTGGGCGCGGTGGTGCTGGTGCGCCAGCACGGCCAGCTCGTCCACGCCAGCGCCAGCGGTTGGGCCGATCGCGAGCAGCAACGGCCGATGTCGCGCGATGCGCTGTTCCGGTTGGCCTCGGTCAGCAAGCCGATGGTGACCGCTGCGGCGATGCGGCTGGTGGCGCAGGGCCTGCTGTCGCTGGACGCACCGATCACCGAGTGGCTGCCCGACTTCCGCCCGGCGCTGGCCGACGGCCGCCGCCCGGACATCACCCTGCGCCACCTGCTCAGCCACAGCGCCGGGTTGGGTTATCGCTTCCTGGATGCCGACGCCGACGGCCCGCATGCACGGGCGGGCGTCAGCGACGGCATGGATGACAGCCCGATCAGCCTGCGCGAAAACCTGCGGCGGATCGCACAGGTTCCGCTGCTGTTCGCGCCGGGTACGGCGTGGCGTTACTCGTTGGGCGTGGACGTGGCTGGCGCGCTGCTGGAGGCGGCCACCGGCGTGCCGCTGGCGCAGGTGGTGCGCGAGCAGGTGAGCCTGCCGTTGGGGATGCAGGACACCGGCTTCCATGCCGACAGCCCGGCGCGGTTGGCCACGCCTTATG
>NZ_JBFULO010000032.1:0-19282 GCF_054049855.1 Stenotrophomonas sp. P5_B8
GAGTACTTCAGCGCGCGTGCGGATGTGAACTTCCGCGACCTCGACCTGCTCGTCGCCGGCAAGGCCGTGTCCCAGGCCAATGACATCTTCGATGCGTACTGGAACAGCGAGACCGCGGTGCCGATCGCCGCGCTGGCGTTCTACACCCCGGCGCAGCTGCGCCTGCTGGTGCGCGAATCCGCGCACGAGGCCAAGCTCACCGCCGCGCAGCCCTACCTGCGCCGGGTCGAGCAATCGCAGTCTGCGCACTCCTACTACCGCGATACGGTGGACCTGCACTGGTCGACGACGGTGGAGATCGCCTCCGATCCACCGATGAAGCATCGCCGCGACGACCAGGCCAACTGGCTGGTCACCCGGCTGGTGCGCGAACTGCAGGCCACCGAGCACAAGGCGTTGCTGATTTCGCCCTATTTCGTACCGGGTGAGGAAGGTACCGAAGGCATGGCCGCGATGGTCCAGCGTGGCGCCACGGTCGGGGTGGTGACCAACTCGCTGGCTGCCAACGACGTGGCCGCCGTGCATGGCGGATACATGCACTATCGCGCGCCACTGCTGCGTAGCGGCGTGCACCTGTACGAGCTCAAGGCGCACACCCCTGCCGGCAACGGCGGGCTGTTCGGCAGCAGCGGCGCCAGCCTGCATACCAAGGCGTTCATGCTTGATGATCGGCGCGGCTTCGTCGGCTCGTTCAACCTGGACCCGCGCTCGGCGTATCTCAACACCGAGATGGGCGTGCTGTTCGACGATGCGGTGCTCGCCGCGCAGCTGCGCGCGGAATACCTGCGGCTGGCCGATCCGAAACAGAGTTACTGGGTGACCCTGGATGCGCAGGACCGGGTGCGTTGGCTGGACCGTGCCGCACAACCGCCGGTGCTCCTCGACCACGAACCGGACACCTCGTTATGGCTGCGCGCCAGTGCGCGGGCGATCAGCTGGTTGCCGTTGGAATCACAGCTGTAAGCGGGCGCTGAACGGCGGCCACGCATGGCGCGGCGCTTACACCCGCATTCCGTCAATCCATCAGCAGCACCGCCGGTAGTGCCACGCCATGCGTGGCAAGCGCTGGCTCCGGGCAGCAGGGCCATGCGCGCCCGGCACCCCTCACCGACTGCACGGCTCAGACCTCGATCGGCTCATCAACGTCCAGCGTCTCCACCGCGCGCCCGTGCAGACGCCGCCAGATCCACTGCAGCGCGTGCGCCGGGGTGGCGTGCTGCTGCTCCAGGATCGCCAGCGCCTGGGCCTGGCCGATGCTGCCGTGCCGGCACAGCAGGCTGGCCGCCGCGGCCGCCCGTGCGAAGCGCAGGCTGGCCGACAACCCCGCCTGCGCATCGTCACCGCCGCGCAGCAACGTTTCATGCACCGAAGGCGGCAATTCCCAAGCCGCCGCGATGCGGCTGGCCACCGGCAGGGTCCAGGCATCCAGCAACTGCGCGGCCAGCGCGCGCGAGGGTGCCGCCCCGTCCTGCCCTGCGCAGGCATCGAGCAGATGGCGCATCACCAGCGCGGCCCCCAGCCCCTGGGTCAGGCCCAGCCACTGCGCGGCGAACGCATCTTCGTGGGTCACCAGCCGCGCGTGATCGGCGGCCGCGCGCGAGGCCAGCAGCGCATGCTCCCAGATCACCGTGCCGAACTGCGGGAAGGCCTCGCAGTGCAGCTGCATCACCGGCTGCACCAGCACCGCGCTGATGATCTGGCGGATGCCCTCGGTCCCCACCAACGTCACCGCCCGCTGCAGGCTGTCCACCGGCTTGGCCTGCAGGCGATAGACGGGGCTGTTGGCGATGCGCAGCAGGTTGCCGGTCAACACCGGGTCCTGCCCGATGATGGCGGCCATCGCGCGCGCCGACGCATCGTCGTCGTTGACCGTCTGGATCAGCTGCGGCAACAGTTGCGGGCGCCGCGGCAGATGCCGGGCCGACCAGTCGCGCTGTTCCAGGGCGGCCACCACCGCCGCATGCAGCGCCGGATCGCCCGGCCCGGGCGTCGCATCCGCGTCACCGCTGCGCGAGACCAGGGCCAGCGCATGCAGCCCCGACTGCAGCAGCGCCGTGGCCGGCACCTCGCCGCGCCCCGGCGACGCCGCCGAGGCGTTCCCCGAGCGGTCACCCGTTGCGGTCAGCCACTCAGTGCCGGTTTCCGGACAGCGCGCGGCACGCCAGCGCACGATGCCCAGCGCAAGCGCACCGGCGCCCAACAGCCCTGCCCCCACCATCACGAGCATGCTCATCCGTGCCGCCGTCCTGGCCGATACCGTCTCTGTATTGTCGCCACTGCACCCACGTCGTCCGTCCTGGCATTGCTGGTACTGCGCACCGTTGCCACGGCATCGGCCTGATCTTCAGCAACTTTAATGACCTGCCCCACTGACGCCTGGGTCGACGCCTGTCAGCGGCCCATCCTGAACCCTGACAACACCCTCCGTCGGAATGCTCTAGAATGGCGCCGCGCGACCCGTCACCCGATCAGACGAAGTCGCTTTTTTTGTTTTGCAACCCACCTTTTGCTGGTTCGTTCGCCGCCGTTCGCCACCGTTCGCACCATCGGAGTCGCCATGTTATTTGAAACCCTCGAAACTTCCGGTCACGAACAAGTGGTGTTCTGCCACAACCGCGATGCCGGCCTGAGGGCGATCATCGCCATCCACAACACCACCCTGGGCCCGGCCCTGGGCGGCGTGCGCATGCGCCCTTACGCCAGCACCGACGATGCACTGGCCGACGCGCTGCGCCTGAGCCGCACCATGACCTACAAGAACGCACTGGCCGGGTTGAACGTGGGCGGTGGCAAGGCGGTGATCATCGGCGACCCGCGCCAGGACAAGAGCGAGGTGCTGTTCCGTGCGTTCGGGCGTTATGTCGATTCGCTGGGCGGTCGCTACATCACCGCCGAGGACGTCGGCACCGACGTCAACGACATGGAAAACATCTACCTGGAGAGCGAGTTCGTCACCGGCGTACACCAGGTCCATGGCGGCTCGGGCGACCCGGCGCCGTTCACGGCCTATGGYGCCCTGCAGGCGCTGATGGCGTCGATGCAGCACAAGCTGGGGCACGAAGAAGTCGGCAAGGCCAGCATCGCCGTGCAGGGCCTGGGCCACATCGGCATGGAACTGGTGAAGCTGCTGCGCGATCGCGGCGCCAAGCTGTTCGTCACCGATCTGAACAGCGCACTGGTCGACCGCGCGGTCACCGAGTACGGTGCCGAGGCGGTCAAGCCGGACGACATCTACGACGTCAACGCCGATGTGTTCGCGCCCTGCGCGCTGGAGGGCGCGATCAACCCGCAGACGCTTCCGCGGTTGAAGTGCCGGATCGTCTGCGGCACCGCCAACAACCAGCTGTCCAGCCTGGAAGTAGGCGATGAACTGCATGCGCGCGGCATCCTCTATGCCCCTGACTATGCGGTCAACGCCGGCGGCGTGATGAACGTTTCGCTGGAGATCGACGGCTACAACCGCGAGCGCGCCATGCGCCTGATCCGCAGCATCTACCACAACCTTGGCAGGATCTTCGCGCTGTCCCAGAGCGAGAACATCGCCCCACAGCGCGCGGCCGACCAGATCGCCGAAACGCGCATCCAGTCGATCGGCAAGCTGAAGATGCCGCTGGGTCGCACCCGGCCACGACTGGGGACGCTGCGCGGCAACTGATCGCGCGCGACGGCGACACCCATGAAGAAGGGCGCGATGCAATCGCGCCCTTCTTCGTGTGAGACAACCGCGTGCCGGCCCGTGTTGGCACCGGCACGCGGTGGGTCAGAACGCTGCCGAGTAGCGCAGCGCGACCTGGCTCAGGTCGCCGCGCGGCCCGAAGCGCTGGTCGTAGCCGAACGACACGCGGGTGTTGCGGCTCAGCCAGGATTCGACCGACAGCCCGAACAGACCGCCCGAGCGCGCCGGCTGCAGGCCGGCCAGCGGCGCCCAGGCGTCCACGCCGACGAAGCTGGCGTCCTGGGTCAGGCCATCACTGGACAGCAACTGCTGCCATTCGGCATAACCGCGCAGCGACCAGCGGCCCCACTGGCGTTCGGCGCGGACGCCGGCCAGTGCCTGGCTGCGCGTGCTCAGGTTGCCTTCGGTACGCAGGCCGAAGCCCAGGCCCCCCTGCTCGGTGAAGCGGTCGCTGTCCACGCGCGAGTAATCCGCGCCCAGGTATGGCGTCAGCGACGCACGGTCGCCGCCAAAGCGATAGCCGGTTTCCACGCTGGCCGCGCTGAAACTGCCGCCATAACGGGCGTTGACGCCGTACTGACCGGCCCCCAGCAGCAGTTGGCGATCGATTTCGCGAGTGAACTGACCGGCACCCACCTGGCCCAGCGCGTAGGCGCGGCCGGCGTTCCAACCGGCGTACAGCTGCGCCTGCGACTGGCGATCGCGGCCACGATCACTGCCCCAGTCGCGGCTGTTGTGGGTGCGGGTTTCACCGAAGGCAAAGCCCATCACGCCATTGCTGCCCAACGCCATGTCCTGGCCCATCATCCAGCCGCGTGTATCGGCGCCACTGGCCGAGAAGCTGCCCTGCCCGGCTTCGCCCAACTGGCTCTGCCAGGCGCCACGCAGGCGCGGCGCGCCCTGCACCTGGCCGAAGCGCGCCGACAATGCACGTCGGTTGAGATCGATGCTGTCGAACGTGGCGGCCGTGGCCAGCGCGTGGGCCTTGCCGGACAGGCTGTCCAGRCTGGCCTGCAGCGCCTGGTCGCCCTGCACGCGCTGCAGTTCGCCTGCGCCGTCGGCGAAGGCACTGCCGGCCAGACCGCCACCGTCGAGCACTTCGAAAGCCGACTCCACCCGGGCTGCCGACGCCAATGCGGTGCCGCCCAGGCCGGCGTTGAGGCTCGCCGAGGTGACACTGATCCGGTCGGTGGTCAGGGTGACATCGTTGCTCGCATGGGTCAGCGACATCTGCAGCAGCGTCGTGGACTGGCTGAGATTGTGGGTGACGCCCGCAAAGGTGCCAATGACGCCCTGGTCGGCATGCAGCACGCGCTGCGTACGACCATCCTGCGGCACATAGCCACTGAGGATGGCATCGACATAGACATTGCCCGCCAGCGTGGCGGTACCGGTGATGTTGAGCGGATTTGAACCCAGCGCAATCATCAGCTGTCCCGTGGAGCGCTGTACGTAGTTGCCTTCGATGGTGGCGGTGACATTGGCTTCGCGCACGATCACCGACGCACCGTTGTCGACGTTGCCCTTGACCCGTGCGTTGCCTGACAGGAACTGCAGCGCCGCCAGATTGGGGCTGCCGCTCTGCGCGACGACTACCACGTTGGACGTGATCGAGCCACCATCGCGCAACGCCACCGTTCCCCGCTCGATACGCGTATCCCCGGTGTAGGTGTTGGTGCCCGACAGGCCCAGCGCACCGGCGCCCTGCTTGATCAACCCACCGCTGCCGGTGATGTTGTTGCTCCACACCGAGTTGAGCCCGGTCTGGCTGACATCCACGGTGGTGTTGCCCCAGTCGAATCGCCCCGGCCCGTTGATCGCCTTGGCGATGTTGAGCAGGCCGTAACCGAAGGTGCTGTCCACGCCCGCCGCACCCAGATCGGTGGCGGTGCCCAGCAGCGTCTGGCGGACCAGGTCGTTGCTGAAATACGGGTACTTCTGCCACACCAGCGCAGCGGCGCCGGACACCAGCGGCGCGGCGAAGGACGTGCCGTAATTCCACAGGTATTTCGGGGTGCCGGTGGTGTAGGCCGGGTCCACGTAGACCGCCGCACCGGGCGCGGCCAGGCAGTAGCGCGCAGCCACGCCGCAGGCGTTGGCGTAGGACGCCAGCTTGCTCGGGTCGGTCGAATCCACCGCGGTCACGCTCAGCCAGCCGCGTTCCAGGTCGGCCGCCGGCAGCGTGCCGGCCGGGCCGGGCTGGCTCGGCAGCGCCGCCATGCTGGACGGATTGGGCTTGCTTTCGTTGCCGGTGGCGAACACCACCAGCCCGCCGTTGCCCAGGATGAAGGGCCGGTATTCCTGTGCGATCGGCGCGGTCGCGGACGTGTTGGTCCAGTACAGACCGCCCCAGGAGTTGTTCATCACCTTCACGCCTTGGGTGATGAGGTCCTGATGGACCCCGGCCAGGCCCAGCGCGCCGTTCACTTCGTTGCCGTTGCCGCTGCCGTCATCGGTCGGACGGGTGTCGGCGATGATCCGCGCCGAGACGATCTGCGCGCCCGGCGCGATGCCGCCCTGCCAGGAACCCACCGCCTTGCCCGCAGCCAGTTCGGCTACGGCGGTGCCATGGCCGACCACGTCATCGATGTTGAGGTTGTTGGTGCGCGAATCGACATAGCTGTAGTTGGCCAGCACCCGCCCGGCCAGCGCCGGATGGTTGCGCATGACGCCCGAATCGACCACGCCGATGCGCACGCCCGTACCATCGAGCCCGGCAGTGCGCGCGGCGCCGGCCTGGGTGATGGTCAGATGCGCGTCGAACGCAGGCTCAAGCGGCTTGGGCGGCGTCGGGGTGGTCGGTGGTGGCGTGGTCGGCGGCGGTGTCGTCGGTGGTGGGTCGATCCGCACGTTGTTGCCACCGCCACCGCCACCGCAGGCGCCCAGCGCCGCAGCCATCGCGGTGACCAGCAGAGACCGCCCCAATACTGCCTTGTTCATCCTTGCATCCCCATTGACGTGTGAAATCTCCCGCCCGGTCGGTCCTCCTGGACCTGACCGGCGGCAAGTGCCATGCCTGCGTAGCCGGCCGGTGCTGCGCAGTGTGCCGGGAAAACACGGCACCGCCAATGGCGTACGTCCCACTCTGGCCTGCGCCTGCGCGGCGCTGGCCAGCCGACCCCGGTGGTAAAGCGCGACCCCCTATACTGGGCCACCCCACGCAGTCTGCCGGGAAGCGCCCCGGGTCCTGATGCCCGCGCTCCCATTTCGCATATCGCTCACGCACCAACGAGATTGCCATGTCCAACATCGTCATCGCCGCTGCCAAACGCACCGCCATCGGTTCCTTCCTGGGCCAGTTCAACGGCGTGCCCACCCCTACCCTGGGCGCCACCGCGATTGCCGCGGCGCTGCAGCAGTCCGGGGTACCGGCCGCGGATGTTTCTGAAGTGATCATGGGCTGCGTACTGCCGGCCAACCTGGGCCAGGCGCCGGCCCGCCAAGCCGCGATCGCCGCCGGTATCCCGGTCTCCACCGGCGCCACCACGCTCAACAAGGTGTGCGGTTCGGGCATGAAGGCGATCATGCTCGGGCATGACCTGATCAAGGCCGGCTCGGCCAGCATCGTGGTGGCCGGCGGCATGGAGTCGATGTCCAATGCCCCGCACCTGATCCCCAACTCGCGCACCGGCACCCGCTTCGGCAATTTCCAGGCGATCGACCACATGGCCCACGATGGTCTGGTCAACGCCTACGACGGCAAGGCCATGGGCGAGTTCGCCGAATGTGCGGTGGACAAGTACCAGGTCAGCCGCGAGGACCAGGATGCCTTCGCGATCGAATCGGTGCGCCGTGCGCAGGCCGCGCAGGCCAGCGGCGCGTTCGCCGATGAAATCGTCGCGGTGACGGTGACCACCCGCAAGGGCGAGGTCGCCTTCGACCAGGACGAGCAGCCGAGCCGCTCGGATATCGCCAAGATCCCGACCCTGCGCCCGGCCTTCAAGAAGGACGGCACGGTGACCGCCGCCAGTTCGTCGAGCATCTCCGACGGCGCTGCGGCCGTGGTGCTGCTGACCGAAGAAGACGCCCACGCGCGTGGCGTGCAGCCGCTGGCCCGGATCGTCGGCCATGCCACCCATTCGCAGGCGCCGGAGTGGTTCACCACCGCCCCGATCGGTGCGATCCAGAAACTGCTGGAAAAAACCGGCTGGACCCTGGATCAGGTCGACCTGTTAGAGATCAACGAGGCCTTTGCCGTGGTGGCCATGGCGCCAATCCGCGAACTGGGCATCCCGCACGCGAAGGTCAACGTCAACGGCGGCGCCTGCGCACTGGGCCATCCGATCGGCGCTTCCGGCGCGCGTCTGGTGGTCACCCTGGTGAACGCCTTGCGCAAGCGCGGCGGAAAGCGCGGCATCGCTACCCTCTGCATTGGTGGCGGCGAAGCTACGGCCATTGCCATCGAATTGATTTGATTGAAATTAACGCGTATTTCGCAAAAATGAATGCGCGATCGCTTGACAGCCAATCGTGGCTTGTCATCATGTTGCCGGGCGCGCAATAGCGCGTTGCCTAATCTAACGACGAGGATTCACACAAATGAGCATCAACAAGCTGCTGATCGCGATGGCCCTGGGCCTGGCTCTGACCGCCTGCTCCAAGCAGGAACAGGCTGCTGACGCTGCTGCTTCGGCCAACGAAGCTGCCGCTGACGCCCAGGTCGCTGCCGACCAGGCCGCTGCTGCTGGCGCCCAGACCGCCGACGCTGCCCAGGCTGCCGCCGACACCGCCACCACCGCTGCTGACGCTTCGGCTGACGCCGCTGCCCAGGCTGCTGGCGCTGCCACCGACGCTGCTGCCGGCACCGCTGCCGACGCTGCCAAGGCCGGTGAAGCCACCGCCGAGCAGGCCAAGGACGCTGCTGAAGAAGCCAAGAAGTAATAACTTCTTTCTTCAAGCAAGTCTGAAGAAGCCGCTGGTTCGCCAGCGGCTTTTTCTTTTTCTACCGACCAACGGTCGGTAGCTACGGTATGTAGGCCAACGGTCGGTAGTTACGGTATGCAGGCCAACGGTCGCAGCTACGGTATGCAGGCCAACGATTAGTGGCTGTCGCGTCGGYGACTACGGCGCTGACCAACTGTTGGTGGCTGCCACGCGCCGACCAGTAACAGGCAGCAGGTAGCGACCCTGCCTTCACGCGCGGATGAATAGGCTGGCCTCCCCTACGATTCCCGTATTGGAGAGCGCCATGACCATCCGTCCGTTGACAACCTCCCTGTTGGCCGCCTCCCTGCTGCTCGGCTTGGCCGCCTGCAAGGGTCCCGAAGCCGAGCAGGCCCGCCAGGACGCTGCGCAGGCCGCCGACAGCGCCAATGCGGCTGCCCGCGAAGCCGTCGACAAGGCCGCTGCATCGACCCGCAACGCCGCCGATGAGGCCGCCGCTGCCTCCGAACACGCTGCCGCCGACACCCAGCAGGCACTCGACCGCGCCGCCGCCGCCACTTCCGAGGCCGCAGGCGAAGCCAAGGACGCCGCCAAGGATGCCGCCGCCCACGCCTGTGGCGCCACTGCCGATGCCGCCGAGAAGGTTGCCGACAAGGCGCGCGACGTCGCTGACGAAGCGAAAAAGAACGCCAACGAAGCCAAGCACTGAGTCACCGCGCACGCGTGACCAGGACGCCCCTTCCCTGAAGGGGCGTTTTTCGTTTACTCAGGGCAGCGCCCGGGCGAGCACCGCGGCAAAATCCAGATCCGCTGGCAGGGTACCGAAGGCCAGCGCGTGCTCGCCGCCAAGTCGCGAGCGAATGAATGCCGCCGCGTTGGGGCTGTCCGCGCGCAGCAGCGTGGCCGCCTGCAGCAGCAGCGCCAGCCGCTCGGTGATGCTGCGCGCCTGCGTCTCCGAGGGCGTTCCCGCGAGCGTGGCACGCAGCGCCTGCAGGGCCATGTCGTAGGCCGGCTCGCGGCCGAGCACGCCACCCAGCTCGGCATCCAGCACCGGCAGCACCTGCGCCTCGCGTGACAACGCCCGCAGCACGTCCAGGCACTGGATGTTGCCACTGCCTTCCCAGATCGAGTTCAACGGTGCCTGTCGGTACAACCKGGGCAGGATCGATTCCTCCACGTAGCCCGCACCGCCCAGGCACTCCTGCGCCTCGTTGACGAATACCGCCGCGCGCTTGCATACCCAGTACTTGCCCACCGCCGTGGCAATGCGCGCGAACGCGGCCTCTTCGGCACTGCTGCCGGCGCGGTCCACCGCGCGCGCCACGCGCATCGCAAAGGTCGTCGCCGCTTCCGATTCGATCGCCAGGTCGGCCAACACGTTGGCCATCAGCGGGTGCTCGCACAGGCGCTTGCCGAAGGTGTCGCGATGGCGGGCGTGGTGCAGCGCCTGCGCCAACGCCATGCGCATTTCCGCCGCAGCACCCAGCATGCAATCCAGGCGGGTCATCATCACCATGCCGATGATGGTGGCCACGCCACGGCCTTCCTCCCCGACCCGTTGCGCCCAGGCGCCACACAGTTCCACTTCACTGGAGGCGTTGGACCAGTCGCCCAGTTTGTCTTTCAGCCGCATCAGCCGGAACGCATTGCGGTTGCCGTCAGGCAGGCGGCGCGGCATCAGGAAACAGCTCAGCCCGCCGGGTGCCTGCGCCAGCACCAGGAAACCATCGGACATCGGTGCGGAGAAGAACCACTTGTGCCCTACCAGCCGATAACTGCCGTCGGCCTGCGGTTCGGCGCGCGTGCTATTGCTGCGCACATCCGACCCGCCCTGCTTTTCGGTCATGCCCATGCCCAGGGTGATGCCGTGCTTGTCGGCGATCGGCACGTCGCGCGGGTCGTAATGCGGGGCCGCCGCCTTGTCGGCCCACTCGGCCAACGCCGGGTCCTGGCGCAGCACCGCGACCGCGGCGTGGGTCATGGTCAGCGGGCAGCTGGTGCCGGCCTCGGCCTGGTGGTGCAGGTAACTCAGCGCCGCACGCGCGACATGTGCGCCGGCACTGCCGTCGTACCAGGACAGCCCGGCCACGCCGTGGCTCTTGGCCGCGTCCATCAGCCGATGGTAGGCAGGATGGAACTCGACCGTATCGATGCGGTGACCCTGCGCGTCGTGGGTGCGCAGCCGTGGGCGATCACGGTTGGCATCGAAGCCGAGCTGATACAGCAGATCGCCGGCCAGCGCGCCGTACTGCGCCAGCCGTGTAATGAACGCACCGCCGCCTTCGCGCTCCACTGCCGCCGCCAAGGCCACGTCGTCGGCCCACAGGTTGCGGCCACTGAACGGCGGTGGCTGGTTGAACACCTCGTGGGTATCGAACGCGGGCAATACGGACGTCATCGCAGCGGCCTCCTGGCCTGGGGTTGGCCCGATTCTGCCGCATCGGCGTGCAGGCGGCCGTTCAGGCGGATTCTCACCTCCTGCACGAGGGCGGCGGCACAGTGCCACGCATGAGCCTGACGACGACGAACAACGATCTGGTGGTGCTGCGCCCGGAGGGCTTGTATTGCCCCGCCGGCGATTTCCACATCGATCCGTGGCGACCGGTGCCGCGCGCGGTGATCACCCACGGCCACGGCGACCACGCGCGCAGCGGCATGGGCGAGTATTACTGCAGCACCGACAGCGTGCCGATCCTGCGCTGGCGGCTGGGCGATGTGCCGCTGCAGGCCTACGACTACGGCCGCGCGTTCCGGTTGGGCGATGTCGAGGTGTCACTGCACTCGGCCGGGCATGTGCTGGGGTCGGCGCAGGTGCGCATCGATGATGGCACCCAGGTCTGGGTCGCCTCGGGCGACTACAAGCGCCAGCCCGACCCCACCTGTGCACCGTTCGAGGTGGTGCCGTGCGATGTGTTCATCACCGAGGCCACCTTCGCCCTGCCGATCTACCGCTGGCAGGACACCGCCGAGGTCGCCGCGGAGATCGTGGCCTGGCGCCGTGAATGCGCCGCGCGTGGCGAGGCGGCGATCCTGCTCTGCTACGCACTGGGCAAGGCGCAGCGGGTGCTGGCCGAACTGCTGCCGCTGGACGACCAGCCCGCGTGGCTGCACGGGGCCATCGCCAATGGCGTGGCGGTCTATCGGCAGGCCGGCATCGCCATGCTGGAGACGCATACCGTGGCCGAACAGGGCCGCGAACCCGATGCCGCCGGCAAGCTGATCCTGGCCCCGCCGTCGGCGGCGGGCACCCCATGGCTGCGCCGCTTCGGCAAGCATCAACTGGGCTTCGCCTCGGGCTGGATGCGGTTGCGTGGCAACCGGCGGCGGCGCAATTACGACCGTGGCTTCGTGGTATCCGATCATGCCGACTGGCCCGCACTGCTGCAGACCATCGAACAGACCGGCGCGCGCCGCGTCATCGCCACCCATGGCAACACCGATGCGTTGATTCCGTTCCTGCGCGAGCGTGGGGTGGCCGCCGAAGCCTTCCGCACCGATTTCGGGAGCGAGGAATGAGGGCCTTCGCCGCGCTTTACCAGCGCCTGGACCGCAGCACCGCGACGCTGGACAAGCGCGCCGCACTGGTGGCGTACTTCCGCGATGCGCGCCCGCACGATGCGGCCTGGGCGCTGTACCTGCTCAGTGGCGGCAAGGTCGGCGGCGCACGGCGGAAGATCGCGGCCAGCGGCGAACTGCGCGCCTGGATCGGCGAGGCGGCCGGGTTGCCGGCGTGGTTGGTGGACGACAGCTACGACCAGGTCGGCGACCTTGCCGAGACCCTGACCCTGCTGCTCGATGATCCGCCCGAACGCAGCGCCGACCGGCCCCTGGCCGAATGGATCGAAGCGCATCTGCTCACCGTGGCCAACCAGGACGAAGCGGTGCGGCGGGCGGCGGTGGTGGCAGGCTGGCGTCAACTGCCTGCAGGCGAACGGCTGGTGTTCAACAAACTGCTGACCGGCGCGCTGCGGGTGGGTGTGTCACAGCGCGTGGTGCAGCAGGCCCTGGCCGAATTGTCGGGCATCGACATCGCCCGCATCGCCCAGCGCATGCTTGGCGAATGGGTGCCCTCGCCCGGACTGCTGGCGGCACTGCTGTCGCCCGAAGAACGTCCGGAGGATCGCCAGCAACCGTATCCGTTCTTCCTCGCCTCGCCACTGGAAGCCGAGGTCGACAGCCTCGGCCCGATCGAGGCGTGGACCCTGGAATGGAAGTGGGACGGCATCCGCCTGCAGCTGCTGCGACGCAAGGGCGAGGCAGCCTTGTGGTCGCGCGGCGAAGAGCGGCTGGATGGCCGCTTCCCGGAGATTGAAGCGGCGGCGATGGCGCTGCCCGATGGCTGCGTGATCGATGGCGAGCTGCTCGCCTGGCGCGAGGGCGACGACCAGCCGTTGCCGTTCACCGCCCTGCAGACGCGCATCCAGCGCCGCAAGCCGGGGCCGAAGACTCTGCGCGACACACCGGTGCGGGTGCTGGCCTATGACCTGCTCGAAGCCGACGGACAGGACCTGCGCACGCAACCGCTGCACGCGCGCCGCGCGCGGCTTGCCGCGCTGCTTACCGCGTTGGACGATCCGCGCATCGTGCTCTCTCCGTCCGTCTCCGTTGCGGACTGGCCGGCCGCGGCCGCACAGCGCGCGCTGGCCCGCGAGCGCGGTGTGGAAGGATTGATGCTCAAACGCCACGATTCGATCTACCAGAGCGGTCGGCGGCGCGGCGACTGGTGGAAGTGGAAGATCGATCCGCTGACCATCGACGCGGTGATGATCTACGCCCAGGCCGGTCACGGCCGGCGCAGCACGCTCTACACCGACTACACCTTCGGCGTGTGGGACGGCGACAAGCTGGTGCCGGTAGCCAAGGCCTATTCGGGCCTGGACGACAAGGAGATCCTCGCGCTGGATCGCTGGATCCGCGCCAACACCGTCGAACGCTTCGGCCCGGTGCGCAGCGTGCGCGGCGAGCAGGTGTTCGAACTCGGCTTCGAAGCGGTCAATCGCAGCAGCCGGCACAAGTCCGGCATCGCGGTGCGCTTCCCGCGCATCCTGCGCTGGCGGCAGGACAAGCCGGCCAGCGAGGCCGATACCCTGGCGCAGCTGCAGGCCCTGGCGCGGTGACCCGACGCGAGGCGATGGCGACACTGGCCACGTGGTTCGCCAGCCGCGGCTGGGCGCCGTTGCCGTTCCAGAAGGCGATGTGGCGCCACTACCTGTCCGGCGCCTCGGGCCTGCTGCACACGCCCACCGGCAGCGGCAAGACCCTGGCCATGTTCGGCGGGCCGCTGCTGCAGGCACTGGCCGACCCGCTGCCCGTCACCGTTGCCGGGCGCGCGCGCACGCCGGTGCCGGTGCTGCAGGTGCTGTGGATCACCCCGCTGCGCGCGCTCGCCAGCGATACCGCGCGCGCGTTGCGCGAGCCGCTGGCTGGCCTCGGCCTGGACTGGCAGGTCGGCCTGCGCACCGGGGACGCCAGCGCCCGTGATAAACGGCTGGCGCGCGAGGGGCGCGTGGATGTGTTGGTGACCACGCCCGAATCGTTGGCGTTGCTGCTCAGCTATCCCGACGGCATGGCGAAGATGCGCCAGCTGCGCAGCGTGGTGGTCGATGAGTGGCACGAACTGCTGGGCAACAAGCGCGGCGTGCTGCTGCAGTTGAACCTGCGCCGGCTGCGCGATGCGTTGCCCGCGCTGCAGCTGTGGGGGCTGTCGGCGACGCTGGGCAACCTGGACGAGGCCCGCGAGGTGCTGCTGCCCGATGTGCCCGATGCCCCCCTGGTGGCGGGCGCGAGACCGCGTCCGGTCAGCCTTGAAACACTGCTGCCCGCGCACGGTGAACGCTTCCCCTGGGCCGGCCACCTCGGGCTGTCGCAGCTGCAGCGGGTGCTGGAAAAACTGCTGTTGGTGGGCACCAGCCTATTGTTCACCAACACCCGCGCGCAGGCCGAGTTGTGGCACCAGGCGCTGTCGGCGGTGTGGCCGGAAGACCCGGCCACGCTCGCGCTGCATCACGGCTCGCTGGACCCGGCGTTGCGTCGCGAGGTTGAGCAGGGGCTGCGTGACGGGCGGCTGCGCTGCGTGGTGGCCACCTCCAGCCTGGACCTGGGCGTGGATTTTCCGGCGGTGGACCAGGTGCTGCAGATCGGCAGCCCGAAAGGCATCGCACGGCTGCTGCAGCGCGCCGGCCGCGCCCGCCACCGTCCCGGCGAATCGGGCCATATCGTCTGCGTGCCCTCGCATGCGCTGGAACTGGTCGAGTATGCGGCGGCACGACGCGCGCTGGCCGCCGGGGTGATCGAAGCACGGCGCCCCCCGCGGCTGTCGCTGGATGTATTGGCCCAGCACTGCGTGAGCTGCGCGCTCGGCGGTGGCTTCCAGGCCGATGCGCTGTACGAACAGGTCCGCCGCACCCACGCGTTCGCTTCGCTGGATGATGCACACTGGCAGGGCGTGCTCGACTTCATCGTGCAGGGCGGCCGCGCGCTGGCGCAGTACCCGGACTTCCATAAAGTGGTGCGCGACGAGGATGGCGTGTACCGCGTGCACGACCGGCGCGTCGCGCTGCGCCATCGCCTGTCCATCGGCACCATCACCAGCGATGGCAGCGTCATGGTGCAGTTCCTGCGCGGCGGCCGGCTGGGCGCGGTGGAAGAACAGTTCCTGGGACGACTGCGGCCGGGCGATCGCTTCCAGTTCGCCGGACGCCTGCTGGAACTGGTGCGGCTGGAAAACCTCACCGCGTATGTGCGCCTGGCCAAGGGCGGCGACGGCCTGGTGCCCCGCTGGCAGGGCGGCCGCTTGCCGCTGTCCGATGCGCTGGGGCATGAAATGGAGGCCGTGTTCGACGCCCCCGTGCAGTCGCCGGAGATGCAGTGGTTGGCGCCGCTGCTGGCGTTGCAGTCGCGCTTGTCGGTGCTGCCTGCGCCGTCGCGGCTGTTGGTGGAAATGGTGCGTCGGCGCGAAGGCCAGTTCGTGTTCGTGTACCCGTTCGCCGGCCGCCAGACCAATGAAGGGCTGGCCGCGCTGATGGCGATGCGCCTGGCCCGGCAGCAGCCCAACACCTTCGGCTACGCCGCCAACGATTACGGCTTCGTGTTGTCGCCAGCCCGCGCGATCGAACTGGACGCCGAGCGGGTGCGCGACCTGCTGCAGCCGGCGAATCTGTTCGAGGACCTGCGCGACAGCCTCAACCTGGCCGAGCTGGCACGCCGACAATTTCGCGACATCGCGCGGGTTTCGGGCATGCTGGTGCCGGCACTGCCCGGGCGCACGCCGCGCAGTCTGCGCCAATTGCAGGCATCCAGTGGTCTGCTGTACGACGTGCTGCGTCAACACGATCCCGACCACATCCTGCTGGGCCTGGCCGAACGCGAGGTGCTGCACGCACAGCTGGACCTGGACAGCCTGGCCACCACCCTGCAGCGCTGCCAGACGCGCACACTGAGCCTGCAGTCGCCGCCCAGCCTTGGCCCACTGTCGTTCCCGCTATGGGCCGAGCGCCTGCGCGGCCAGCTCAGCAACGAAGACTGGAAAACCCGCGTGCAGCGCGCTGCACAGCAACTGGAGACACGTCATGGCCCCTGAACTGCCGACCACCCTTGCCGGTGAGTCGCTGCTGCTGCTCGGCGCGCGCGCCCTGTATTGGCCGGCGCGCAAAGCCCTGCTGATCGCCGACCTGCACCTGGGCAAAGCCGATGTGTTCCGGCGCGCGGGCATCGGAATGCCCAGCGGCGGCACCGCGGAGGACCTGCAGCGGTTGTCGACGCTGCTGCATCGGCACGACGTGGATACGCTGTGGATCCTCGGCGATGTGCTGCATGGCGTGGCCCATCGGACCTCGTGGTATCGGCAGTGGCAGGGCTGGCGCGAACAACATGGCGCGCTGCAGATTGGCGCGCTGGCCGGCAATCACGACCGCGCACTGCCCACGGCCGACCTGGGTATCGAACTGCTGGGTGAGCGCCTGCAGGCAGGCCCTTTCCTGCTGCGCCATGATCCGCAACCGCACCCCTCACTGCATGTGCTGTGCGGTCACATCCATCCGCTGGCGCGCCTGCCGGGCATGCAGCGACGCTGGCCCGCGTTCTGGCTGCGCGAGCGCTTGACCGTATTGCCGGCGTGGTCGCGCTTTACCGCGGGTATCGCCCCGGTGCTCGCCGCAGGCGAGCAGCTGGTGGCCTGCGTGGAAGACGAGGCGATCACCCTGCCCGCCCGTCAGGCGCGCACGGCATAGCACGCACGCTGAAGCCACCACCGACACGGTAGTGGCTTACGCTCGATTACATTGCGGGAACGAGCACGTCCGGCATCAATCGGATGTCGGCCTTGTGGGGCCGGGGCCGCACCGGTTGGCGCAGGATCTCGGCCATCATGTCGTGTGCGGCGGTACGGATGCGTTGGTGCTGCTCCGGCGCGGCATGGGTGATGAGGCTGGTGACGTGGAACTCGAATACATCGTCCATCACATCAGGCTGATCCTCGTGCAGCATCTGCAACAGTCCGCGCAGCTTGCAGATTTCGGCATCCAGGACTTCGGCCATGAACAGCATGTCACTCTCCTTCGGGGGTGCGATCGGCCCATCAAGGACCGTAGGCGCAGGCGCCGCACGCAGGCCGCGTCTACCCGTCACTTGTCGCACACACGGGGTGAGTCCACCGTCAATGGATGTTAAATGCTCCTTCATCGACGCGCTGCGCACCGCTATCAAGGGTTATCAGCAGATGCGCGCAGCATCCTGTGCAGCCATCGCGTCGATGAAACCGGGCGACAGGCCCAGCTTGCCCAGCCACCCACGCTGGGTGCCGCTGAGCACGCGCAACATGTGACCACGACCGACCGGCAGGTTGCCCATCGGCTTGAACAACACATCACGCGCACGCGCCAGCGTGTCGCGATCGGATTGGAACAACGGCGTCAGCCAGCGGCTCCAGAAGTGATAGATGGCCACATGCGCGCGGCGCTGCGCCACGTACGCCTGCAGCGCGGCATCGCGGTCGCGGTGCGCGCGCAGCGCATCGCGCAGCGCCAACGCGTCCATCAGCGCCATGTTCACGCCCTGCCCCAGCTGCGGGCTCATCGCGTGCGCGGCATCACCGGCCAGCACCAGCCGGTCTCGGCTCCAGCGCGACATCACCGCGTCACGGTAGCCCGCACGCGCCAGCTGCGCGCCATCGCGCACGCCGTCCAGGCGCGCATGCGCCTGCGGCCACAGCGTGGCGATCTCGTCCAACCAGCGCTGCAGGCCATCGTGTTCCCACTGCGCGAACTGATCACGCGGCAGGCTCCAGAAGAAACTCAGGCGCTGCTCGTCATCGCCGGGGCGCGTGCCCACGGGAAGCAGCCCGATCATCTTGCGCGCGGCCACATAGCGCTGGCGCAGTTCCTCGTAATGCGCCCAGTCGCCACGCGGCAGCAGGCACCACAGCGCGCCCCACGGGTACTCACGGTCCAGTTGGGTGCCCTGCACGTGCGTGCGCAGCGTGGAGCCGGCGCCATCGGCGGCGATCACCAGATCGTAGGGCCCGTGCCACACGCCGCGCGCGTCGCGCAGCCGTCCCTGCGTCGTGTCGACGTCGACGATGGCGGTGTCGGCGTGCAGGTTGCCCGGATGCTCCCAGGCCTGCGCCAGCAGCGAGAACAGCGCGCCACGCTGCATGCCCACGCCGTGCAGGCGCGCGTCCAGCGTGGCATAGCCCATCTCCATCACCGTACGTCCGCACGGCGTGTCGCCATACAGGCGACGCACGGCGGCACCGTGGTGCAGCACCTGCGGCAGCAGGTCCATCTGCCACAGCACCTCCAGTCCCGTGGGCTGCAGCAGGAAGCCGGCGCCGACCGGTCCGGGTGCGGCTGCGCGCTCGAAGACGTGCACGTCGTGATGGTCGCGTGAAAGCACTACCGCCAATGCCTGTCCCGCCGTGCCGTAGCCGACGATGGCGATGGTCCGTCGTGGTGATGACATGGATGTCCTTATTCGTGATCGGCATCACGCGCGATGCCGGTTGCCGCGCAGCGGTGGGTCCGCCGACAGCTAAAAAAAACCCCGCCGAAGCGGGGTTTTCAATGCGCAGCGCGATGAATTACTCGGCCGCCGGCACGATGTTCGAGGCTTGGGCGCCCTTCGGGCCCTGGGTCACGTCATAGGTGACCTTCTGGCCTTCCTGCAGACTGCGGAAGCCCTTGGAGTTGATCGCGGAGAAGTGCGCGAAGACGTCGGCGCTGCCGTCCTCCGGCGAAATAAAGCCAAATCCCTTGGCGTCGTTGAACCACTTGACGGTACCGTTCGGCATGGTGATGCGAGACCTTCTTCAATGAATGGGTGGTGTACGCTCAACCAGCGCACTGGCGGAGTATGCAAAGCTTGCTCCGCAATGACAATCACCCCCGTGCCAATTCGCCAATCAGTTCCGGCAATCCGGCCGACGCCGCGTCCACATTGGCCAGTACCTCGGCCATCGTGATTTCATCGCCATCGCCACAGCCGGCGGCCCAGTTGGCCACGATCGCCAGGCACGCATAGTCCAGACCCAGCTCGCGGGCGAGGCTGGCTTCGGGCATGCCGGTCATGCCGACCAGATCGCAGCCATCACGCCGCATCCGCGCAATTTCCGCGTTGGTTTCCAGCCGTGGTCCCTGGGTGGCGCCGTAGCAGCCGCCGTCGTGCAGGCGCACGCCGGTGACTTTCGCCGCCGCCAACACCTTGCTGCGCAGCATCGGCGTGTAGGGA
>NZ_JBFULO010000033.1:0-32546 GCF_054049855.1 Stenotrophomonas sp. P5_B8
CCCCATGCCCTTTCCGGCGACGCCCCCGGCCGCGGGGCGGCYTCCCCCTTGATTTCGCCTCCAAGGGCATGGGAGCCCAGCGCCCGACCCACCGACCGCCGCGCCTGGAAGGGGTCAAAGCACACGTCTGCTTGCCCCGCATAGGGTGAAAAACCAAAAAAAAGCCGCGGAATCCGCGGCTTTTTCGGTCATGGCGCCTTGGGTGGCGCCCAGTCCTTCATGAAGGCGAAGAACCGCGTGCGGTTGTAGCCCTTGGGCTGGCCCTTGTCGGCCTCCAGCTCGCCGGTGAACTGCGAATGCAGCAGCGTGCCGTCGGCATCGAGCACGAACAGGTGCGGATAGCCCTTGATTGCCGGGAACTGCGACAGGAACGCCGCGTTCTCGTTGTCTTCGCTGTAGTTCACCTTCATCCACACGAAGTTGGCGTCGCGGAAGCTGCGGATCTCCGCATCGCCTTCGATGAAGGCATCCATCAGGTGGCACCACGAGCACCACTCCCCGCCCACGTCCAGCACGATCCGCTTGCCACCCCGCTTGGCCTCGACCTTGGCCGTGGCCAGGTCGGCGACCGGATCGCGGCCCGGATCGAACTGCGCGTTGAGCGCGGCGATGGCCGCCACATCGGCCGCGGCCGGCGTGTTGCCCGAGGCCACCGGTGCGCTGGGATCCGCGACCGGCGGCTTCTGCTCGCGGGTATCCAGCGGCTGCGCAGGACCGGCCGTGGGCGCCGACGATGGCGCGCACGCGCACAGCAGGCCCGCCACGATCATCGACGCACACCCCATCTTCATGCGCATCACCGACCTCACTTGACGCCGTGCATCAGCTTGTTGATCAGCGGGGCGAGCAGGAACAGCAGCGCGCCGGAGATCATCAACGCCCAGAAACCGAAGGTGTAGCCCTTCAGCGCCGACGCCACGGTCATGCCGCCTTCGCCACTGACCACGCCGGCGAAAATGCCCGACAGGTTGTTGCCGATGCCGGTGGACAGGAACCAGCCGCCCATGCCGAAGCCGACCAGGCGCACCGGGGCCAGCTTGGTCACCATCGACAGGCCGATCGGCGACAGGCACAGCTCACCGACCGACTGGATGACATAGACCATGAACAGCGTCCAGAACGGGATCTTGCCGTCCACCACCATGCTCGACAGCGCCAGCATCAGCAGCGCGAACGCCACGCCGTTGAACAGCAGGCCCAGGCCGAACTTGCGCGGAATCGACGGATTGGCGCGGCCCAGCTTGATCCAGATCCAGGCGATGATCGGGGCCAGGGTGATGATCGCCACCGAGTTGACCGACTGGAACCACGCGGTCGGGAAGGTCCAGCCGCCGAGGTTGCGGTTGACGATCTGGTCGGCCAGGAAGGTGAACGAGCTGCCGGCCTGTTCGAAGAACATCCAGAACATCACGTTGAAGACGAAAATGATCAGCATGGCGATCACGCGATCACGCTGCACCTTGCCCTCGCGGATGCCCTCGACCAGCAGCAGCACGCCCAGCGCGATGAACATCACGCCCAGGATCCAAGCCAGCGCGGTGGCGCCGGTGGACAGCAGGAAATAGGCGACCGGAATGGCGACGATCGAGCCGACCAGCACCATGATGATGCGGCCGAAGCCTTCGGCACCCACCGGCGGTGCGCCGATGCCCTTCAGGCCGGCACGACCGATGTAGAACCACACCAGGCTGATCAGCATGCCGATGCCCGAGGCGATGAAGACCATCTTGTAGGACGGCATCGCCTGGGTACCAAAGACCTGCTCGGCCAGGTACTGGGTCAGCACCGGGGCGATCATCGCGCCGATGTTGATGCCCATGTAGAAGATGGTGAAGCCCGAGTCGCGGCGCTCATCCTTCAGGCCGTACAGCTTGCCGACCATCGTGGAGATGTTGGGCTTGAACAGGCCGTTGCCGATGATGATCGTGGCCAGGCCCAGCTCGAACACTTCTTTGTTCGGCATGGCGACCATGAACAGGCCGGCGGCCATGATCACCGCACCGGTCAGGATGGAACGCTGGTACCCCAGCACCCGGTCGGCGACGTAGCCACCGAAGATGGCCGCGGCATAGACCAGCGCCAGGTAGGCGCCGTAAGTGCGGCTGGCGGCAGCCTGACCGGCCGAGTCGCCTTCGAAGAACTGCGACACGATGTACAGCACCAGCGCCCAACGGATGCCGTAGAACGCAAAGCGTTCCCAGAATTCGGTCATGAACAGCATCCACAACGGGCGCGGATGGCCCAACGTGGTCTTGAACTCCGGCAGCGCCGGATCGGGAACGGATGTCGCGGCGGTGTCTACGCTCATGCGGGATTCCTGGGTTCGGTGGAAGACATGCACGTCCGATGTGCGAAGCAGCGCGGGAGAATCCCAGAACAACGGCGTTCACGTCAAATACACGCCGATTCGTGCAACTGCCGGCACGGTCGCTGAACTTGCATCTGCAACCACCGGTCCGGCCCCGCCAGCGCAGCAACGGCGGGGGCTGCCGCACCCTACGGCGGATGCGGCCGGTAAATATGAATAGGCTTATTGGCAGGACTGTCGGATCAGGCGTCCGGCGGCATCGGATCGTCGTTGCGGATGGTCGTGCGCACCTGGAACAGCTCCGGGAAGAAGGTCAGTTCCAGCGCCTGGCGCAGGAACCCCACCCCGCTGGAGCCGCCGGTACCGCGCTTGAAGCCGATGATCCGCATCACCGTGCGCATGTGCCGGAAGCGCCACAGCTGGAAGGCGGTCTCCAGGTCAACCAGGTCCTCGCACAGCGAATACTCGCGCCAGAACCGGTCGGTGTTCTGGTAGATCCGCTCGAACACCGGGTGCAGGGCATCGTCGGCCACGTGCGGCTGCTGCCAGTCCCGGCCCTGGTAGGCAGCGGGGACGGGATGGCCGAAGCGCGCCAGGTAACGCAGGAATTCCTCGTACAGGCTCGGCGCGTCCAGCACCTCCTGCAACTGCGCCTGCCCGGCCGGGTCATGCGAGAACACCTGCAGCATCTGCGCGTTCTTGTTGCCCAGCAGGAACTCGATGTAGCGGTACTGCAGCGACTGGAAGCCCGAGGACGGGCCCAGCACGTCGCGGAAACCCATGTACTCCGACGGGGTCAGGGTCTCCAGTACCGACCACTGTTCGGTCAACTGGCGCAGCACCTGCTTGCTGCGCGCCAGCACCTTGCGGCATTGCCACACCTGGTCGCGCTGCAGGAACCCGATCGCCGCACGCAGCTCGTGCGCCAGCAGCTTCAGCCACAGCTCGGAGGTCTGGTGCTGGATGATGAACAGCATCTCGTCGTGGTGCGGCGGGTTGGACAGCGGCTGCTGGGCGCTCAACAGCTGGTCCAGCCGCAGGTAGCCGCCATAGGTCAGACGTCCCYCCAGATCGGTGTGGATACCGGCTTCGAGGTCGCGTTGGTTCTTCTCGACGGACATGGCGTGGGCCAAATGAGGGGGTCAAAGGGTAGCGCACAGCATGCGCTCCCGGGCGGGCGGCACCCTACGCCGGCGTCTGGTACAGCCGCGCGCCGGGTTTTCGCGCGCGTGGGCCGCCGGGCGAGGCGATCGGCGCTGCCGGCCGGGCCCGCGACCGGATGACCCCGGAGATGGGCAGCGTGGAAGCGCACAAGGTGATCCCGCTGTCGGTGACCCTCGACCACCGCGCCGCCATCGGCGGCGAAGCGGCGCGCTTTCTGCGCGCGGTGCTGGACGACCTGGTGTTGGCGAGCTGATGCGGTAACTGCGGTCCGTGAGTCGGAAGGCACCATGCAAGGATAAAGCCGCCGCCACGTGGCCGTTATCGTCGGCCAGCCGCGAGGCCCATCATGGTGGAGCCAAGCCATGCTCGGCTGCTCTTCGCGCCGGCGTATAGCTCCCGTGTAGGGCTTCTGCCGAGCATGGCTCGGCACTACCGGAGCTTGTGCGCACCATCAGGCCTGCCGCGACGCCCATCCTGGTAGAGCCGAGCCATGCTCGGCTGCTCTTCGCGTCGGTGTGTGGTTTCCGTGTAGGGCTTCTGCCGAGCATGGCTCGGCAGTACCGGGGCTTATGCGCACCATCAGGCCTGCCGCGACGCCTACCTTGGTAGAGCCGAGCCATGCTCGGCTGCTCTTCGCGCAGGCTTACAGCTTCCGTGGTGGGCTTCTGCCGAGCATGGCTCGGCACTACCGGGGCTTGCGCACCATCAGACCAGCCGCGACGCCAACCCTGGTAGAGCCGAGCCATGCTCGGCTGCTCTTCGCACCGGCGTATAGCTTCCATGTAGGGCTTCTGCCGAGCATGGCTCGGCACTACCGGAGCTTGTGCGCACCATCAGATCAGCCGCGACGCCAACCCTGGTAGAGCCGAGCCATGCTCGGCTGCTCTTCGCGCCGGTGCATGGCTCCCGTGTAGGGCTTCTGCCGAGCATGGCTCGGCTCTACCGGGCTTGCGCGTACCTTCAGGCCTGCCGCGACGCCAACCCTGGTAGAGCCGAGCCATGCTCGGCTGCTCTTCGCGTCGGCGTGTGGCTTCCGTGTAGGGCTTCTGCCGAGCATGGCTCGGCTCTACAGGGGCTTGCGCCTACCTTCAGGCCAGGTCCGACGAGCTTACGATGTGTACACCCGCACGCGGCACCAGCGCGGCCTCGACCATGGCCGCGGCGATGTTCTCGGCCGGGTTGATCCGCCACGCCTTCGGCAGGACCGGGCTGAGCGCACCCAACACCAGGCTGGCCAAGTGCTCTCCGGTACGCCGTTCGGCGCGGTCGCCGCCTATCAGTCCCGGCCGCACCAAGGTCAGCGAGGGGTAGCCGAGGCCGCGCAGATCCTGCTCCAGCCGGCCCTTGACCTGGTTGTAGAAGATCCGCGAATCCGCATCCGCGCCCATTGCCGAATTCAGCACGAAGGCATGCGCGCCATGCGCCTGCGCCAGGGTGGCCACCTGCAGCGGGTAGTCATGGTCGATGCGGGCAAACACCTCGCGGCTGCCGGCCTGCTTGATGGTGCTGCCGAGCGCGCAGATCACCGCATCCACCGCCCACCAGGACGCATCGACCGGCAACCGATCAAAGTCCACCACCGGGTTGTGCAACGCCGGATCGGCCAGCGCCAACGCGCGCCGGGTCGGGGCCACGACGGCGTCGCAGCGTGGATCATCGAGCAACTGCTGCAGCACCTGCCCACCGACCAGCCCGGTCGCGCCTACCAGCATCACCTTCATCGCACGCTCCTGCCGTCAGATTGCCTACCATCGTGGCATATCGGGTGTGGCGGCCCCGGCGTTCAAGCCGGCGTGCCCCGCGCCGATACTGTTCCCACCTCCCCTCGCCCCGGCGCACCCCGCCGGTCATCCGCCAAGGATCTGCCGCATGACCGACCCGCACGACGCTCCTCCCAGTCCCGGCACCGCCGTGGGCCGGTTGCTGTCGCGGCGACAGGCCGAGACCCGCGTGATCGACACCCTCGGCGGTGACGCACCCGGCCCCAAGGGCGGCAGCAGCGCGATGCTGCAGCGCCTGTTCGCCGGCATCGACAGCCCCGAGCCGCTGCTGGCCGCCTTCGCCAATGGCATGTCCACCCTGCCCGGCGAACTGGGCGACATGGGCCTGCGCCTGCAGTCGGCGCAGCGCAGCGCCGACTGGGTCAGCTACGGCCGCGCGATGCGCCAGCTGATCGACAAGTACATCCGCACCATCGAGCAGGAGACGCCCGACGGCCAGCCCGACAGCCTGCGCCTGCGCGAGCTGCTGCGGCACACGCTGGGCGTGACCGTGGCCAGCCTGCTGCAGAACATGCCCGAGCTGAAGGAGGAGCCGGCGCTGATTGCCGCCGACCTGCGCCACTGGCATCCCGGCCAGCCGCTGCAGCCGATCGAACTGCGCCTGCGCGAGCTGTCGCACCAGATCGGCGTACGCAGCGATGGCTGGCAGGAACAGCAGGAACTGCTGCTGAGCCTGTTCGACCTGCTGCTGGACAACATCGGCGAGCTGCTCGATGACAGCAGTTGGCTGCACGGCCAGATCCACGCCGTGCGCGAGCTGATCGGCGGCCCGCTGGACCGCGACTCGGTCGAACAGGCGCGCATCAACCTGCGCGAGGTGATCTACAAGCAGGGCCTGCTCAAGCAGGGCATCAGCGAATCCAAGGCGGCGATGAAGGGCCTGATGGGCGGCTTCATCGAGCGGCTGGACGGGATGGCGGTGAGTACCGGCGAGTACCACGACCGCATCAGCAGCTATGCGCTGGCCCTGAAGGAGGCGCGCAGCATCGCCGATCTCAACCAGCTGCTGCAGGATGTACTGCAGGACACCGGCCGCGTGCAGGAGCAGGCGCTGCAGGCGCGCGACCATCTGGGCAACGCACGCCGCGAGGTCGAGCAGGCCGAACAGCGCATTGCCGAGCTGGAGCAGGAACTGCGCGATGTGTCCGGGCTGATCCGCACCGATCCCCTCACCGGCGCACTCAATCGCCGTGGCTTCGAGGAGTTGATCGAACGCGAGCTGGCCCGGGCCGGTCGCCACGACCATCCATTGGCGTTGGCGCTGATCGACCTGGATGATTTCCACCAGACCAATGCCACCCACGGCCATGCCGGCGGCGATGCGGTGTTGCGCCACCTGGTCGCGGTCTGCCAGCTGCACCTGCGCAGCACCGACGCGCTGGCCCGCATCGGCGGCGACGAGTTCGTGCTGCTGCTGCCGGAAACCCCGGCCGCGGACAGCATGTCCACCCTGCTGCGGCTGCAACGCTCGCTGGCCCAGCGCCCGCTGCAGTTGGACCAGACCCGCGTACCGGTGCACTTCAGCGCCGGGGTGGCGCAATGGCAGGCCGACGAACCCGCCGACGCCCTACTAAGGCGCGCCGACGCGGCGCTTTACGCGGCCAAGCGGGTCGGCAAGAACCGCGTGCAGGCCGCCGACGCGCCCCGATGAGCCACGCGTCCCGCAACGCGCTGTGATAACCGGCGCGTCCGTGCGAATCATCCGGGTATGGACATGAACAACGCCGCCGCCCGCGACCCGCGCCTCCGTTTCGCCGCGTTGCTGGACCAGCACCGTGGCATCGTGCTGAAGATCGCACGCGGCTACTGCGCGCACCAGGAAGACCGGCTCGACCTGATCCAGGACATCAGCGTGCAGGCCTGGGACGCGTTCGACAGCTTCGACCCGGCCCGTGCCCGCTTCTCCACCTGGCTGTACCGGGTGGCGCTCAATGTGGCCATCTCGCAGCTGCGCCGGCAGCAACTGCGCCAGCGCCACCATGCGGTCCTGGACGAGGACACCCTGCCGGTGGACGACACCGCACCGGCCGAGCAACAGCACGCCGTGCAGCAGCTGGAAATCGCCATACGCACGCTTCCGCCGCTGGATCGGGCGCTGATGCTGCTGCACCTGGACGACCACGACCACCGCCAGATCGCCGACATCCTGGGCATCAGCAGCGCCAACGTCTCCACCCGCCTGCACCGCCTGCGCCAGCAGCTGCGCGCGCGCTTCAATCCCATCGCCTGAGGCCACCGCCATGCATACCGACCCACTCAAGCAGCTGTGGAACCAGCCCGGCAACGAGGCCGACGACAGCGAGGCGAGCGCCGCGCTGAACGCGTGGCGCCGCCACCGGCAGCATGCCGCGCAGCGCCAGCTGTCGGCGTTCAGTGCGGTGCAGGTGATGCAACTGCTGTTCTGGCTGGCGCTGTCGATCTATTGCGGCAGCGTCTGGTGGCAGCAGCCGCCGCTGGCGGTGATGGTCAGTGCGGTGGCGCTGCACGCCTACAGCGTGGCAGTGATCATCGCCAGCGCGGCGCGGCTGCACCTGCGCGGGCAGCTGCAGCCCGACCAGCCGGTGCTGCAGCAGTCCCGGCAGCTGGCGTTGCTGCGCATGCAGACCGCTATCGGCGAACTGCTGCTGGGATTGCCGTGGTGCTGGCTGTGGCTGGCGGTGCCGGTGCTGATCGCGTGGCAGGCGTGGGGCCTGGACCTGTCGGTGTTCGCCGCGCGCTGGCTGCTGGTGTCGCTGGTGGCAGGGACGGCGATGATGATCGCCCTGCTGGTACTGGCGCGCCGCTGGCTGCAGCGCGACCCGCAGTCGCCCCGCCTGCAGCGGGCGATCGATGCGCTGTCCGGCCGCCGCCTGGCCCGGGCACACGCCGAACTGGCCGCCGTGCGCGACTGGAACGCCGGCTGACGGCGCCATCGCGCCGCATCCAGACAAGCGCCGCTTCGATTAGCGCATCGCCCTGCGGTTGGCATCCGCCGCCGGGCGCGGAATGATGATCAATCCCCCGCCCCCACCGGTAGCGCCGAGCCCTGCTCGGCGGCCTCACCCTCAATGCGCCGCTTTCTTCCCGCGCAGCTTCTGGAACCCCATCACCGCCGCCAGCACGATGGCACCGGCGATCACGCCAACCACCATGTTGCCCAGCGCGTTGACCAGCCAGCCCCAGCGGCCTTCACCACCGAGTGCCTGTACCAGGTGGTGCAGCGCCGGCACGTTGTGAACCAGGATGCCGCCACCGACCAGGAACATCGCCGCCGTCCCGGCCACCGACAGGAACTTCATCAGCCACGGCGCGGTCACCAGCAGCCCACGGCCGATCGCCGCCAGCGCCGCGCCCTTGCGCGACAGGTACAGGCCGACGTCGTCCAGCTTCACGATGCCGGCCACCAGGCCGTACACGAACACCGTCATCGCCAGGGCGATGATCACCAGCGCGGTGACCTGGTTGAGGAACGGCGCAGCGGACACCACACCCAGTGACAGCACGATGATCTCGGCCGACAGGATGAAGTCGGTGCGTACCGCGCCCTTCACCTTGTCCTTCTCCCACGCGACCATGTCCACCTTTTCATCGGCCAGCGCCTTGACCCGCTCGGCCTTCTGCTGGGCATCTTCTTCCTGCGAATGCAGGAAGCGGTGCGCCAGCTTCTCCACGCCCTCGTAGCAGAGGAACGCGCCGCCGATCATCATCAGCGGCACCACGATCGGCACCGGGTAGCCCTTGCCGCGCAGCCAGGCCTCCAGCGCGCTGATCGCCAGCGCGGCCGGCACCAGGATCGCCTTGTTGACCAGCGAGCCCTTGGCCACCGCCCATACCACCGGCAGCTCGCGGTTGGCGTTGACACCCGTCACCTGCTGCGCGTTCAGCGCCAGGTCGTCGCCAAGCACGCCGGCGGTCTTCTTGGCCGCGACCTTGGTCAGGACCGACACATCGTCCAACAGCGCGGCAATGTCATCGAGCAACGCGAACAGGCTGGCACCGGCCATGGCAATCCAATAGATCAAGCGGGAGCGTGGATTCTGCCCGATCCGGGGCGCGGGGCGATAGCGCCAGGCGGATTCACCGGCCCACCACCCCGTCCCGGCGACACTGCCGGTGATCCCCCTGCTGGAGCCCTGCTTGAATACCACGCCTGTCGCCCCTGGTACGCCGTCGCTGGTCAAGGGCATGAACCGCCGCAGCCAGATCCTGCGCCTACTGCTGCGTTACCGGCATTCCGGGGTGTTTTCGGGCATGAACCTGGATGCGCGGGCGATGCACGACCTGCCGCCGGAAGGCAACCCGGAGCAGTTCGTCACCGACTTGGAATCGCTCGGCCCCACCTTCGTCAAGCTCGGCCAGATGCTTTCCACGCGCCCGGACATGGTGCCGGTGGAGTTCGCCACCGCACTGGAGCGGATGCAGGAAAAGGTGGCACCGATCCCGGTAGAGCGCATCGCCAGCATCATCGAGCGGGAACTGGGCGCGCCGGTGTCCAAGCTGTTTGCCAGCTTCGATCCGGTGCCGCTGGGCTGCGCCTCGATCGCCCAGGTGCACCGCGCGCAACTGCATGACGGCCGCGAGGTGGCCGTCAAGGTACAGAAGCCGGAAGTGGCCGCGCAGCTGCGCTCGGACCTGGACGTGCTGCGCAGCTTCGCGCTGGCCGCCGACCACCTTACCCAGGTCGGCCGCCGCGTGCGCCTGCGCGACTGGCTCAACGAGTTCGCCAAGACCCTGATGCAGGAGCTGGACTACCAGGCCGAGGCGGAAAACCTGCAGCGCTTTGGCCAGCATCTCAAGCCGTTCAAGCCGCTGTGGGTGCCGCAACCGGTGTGGGACTACTGCAGCCACCGCGTGCTGACCATGGAACTGGCCCACGGCGTGCGCGTGGACATGATTCCCGACGTGCGCCGCACCGAGCAGCCGATGGCGCCGCTGGCGGCCGCGCTGATCCGCGGCTATGTCGACCAGATCTTCGTGCATGGCGAGATCCATGCCGATCCGCATCCGGGCAACCTGCGCGTGACGCCCGAAGGTCGGCTGGCGATCTTCGACCTGGGCATGGTCGCGCACATGCCGCCCCGCTTGCGCGAGCGCCTGCTCAAGCTGCTGTTCGCCGCGGTGGACGGCCGCGGTGAGGAAGTGGCCGATGAGATCATCGGCATCAGCACGCGGCTGGAATCCTTCGACGAGGAGCGTTACCTGCGCGAGACCGGGCAGATGATCGCGCGTTACGCGGCCAACACCAGCTACTCCGAAGGCCGCGTGGTGCTCGACCTGGTCCGCATCGCCACCGCCAGCGGCCTGCGTACGCCGCCGGAGCTGAGCCTGCTCGGCAAGGCGCTGCTCAACCTGGAAACCGTGTGCCGGCTGTTGTCGCCGGACCTGGACACCCGCCGCATCGTGGAAAAGCAGCTGCAGCATGTGATGCGCGCGCGGCTGAAGAAATCGCTGTCGGCGGCCAACCTGGCCAGCGAGGCGATGGAGATGCAGCAGCTGCTGCGCGAAGGCCCGCGCAAGATGTCCGATATCCTCGCGCTGCTCGCCGAGAACCGGCTGCAGATGAAAGTCACCGGGCTGGAAGAATCACGGTTGATGGAGAACCTGCAGAAGATCGCCAACCGTGTGTCGGCCGGCATCATCACCGCGGCGCTGATTCTGGCTGCGGCGATGATGATGAAGGTGGATACGGGCTGGCACCTGTTCGGGTACCCAGCCATCGCATTTACCCTGATGTTCATTGGCGTGGCGCTGGGCCTTGGCATCATCCTCAGTGCGTTGATCTTCGACCGTCGTGCGCGCTCCAAGGAAGAACGCGGGCATCGTTGAACCACGCGTCTCACGCATTCATCAGTCCAATGGAACACGGCTGAGCGCGGCGCTGCCGCGCGCGAACTTTCACGCGCGTTTTACACGCTGAAACACGATGCGCGGTAGCGCTGCGCATGTCGTTTTGAACAAACATTTCAGTCAGGTTCGTGCAGGCATGATCGGGTCATCGGTCTGTCATGCAAGTGTGGTTGGACAGCCGGTCGGATGGGAAATCACGTCGTCATGACGTCCATCACCACCTGTCTCCACTGCCGAAGCTGCCCATGATCTGGATCCTGCTGCTGTCCCTGTTGCTGCTCACCTGGTTGCTGCTCGCATCACGCACGTGGGTATGGTGGAAGGCCGGTCTGATGTCGCTGCTGCTGCTCACGCTCAGCGCTTGGTGGTTGATCAACAAGTTGTCCGGTGATGGGCTCAACGCCGCCACGCTGTACCACCTGGGCGCGGACATGGAAGGCGCCGGTGTCGCCGATTTCAAGGGCTACATCGCCGGGTTCATCGTCTTGGCACTGCTCTCGCTGTTGCCGCTGGCGGTGCCCCGTCTCCAGCGCTGGCACGGCAACACGCACGGCAAGGCCGTGTTCGGCGGGTTCATCGCGATGTGGCTGCTGGCGATCCTGGTCAGCCCGCTCTACAGCGACGGCCAGCGCCTCTACCTGCAGATGCGCCCGGTGGATTACACCGTCATCGCCCCCGAGTACCGCATTCCGCAGCAGGCGCTGACCAAGCCGCGCAACATCGTGTGGATCTACGGCGAGAGCCTGGAGCGCACGTATCTGGACGAGACCACCTTCCCCGACCTGATGCCCAACCTCAATCGCCTCGCCGGCCAGGCGCTGGACGTGCGCGGGCTGGTATCGGCCGAAGGCGGCGGCTGGACCATCGCCGGCCTGGTCTCATCGATGTGCGGCGTGCCGCTGACCACCGCCAAGGAAGATGAGAACAGCATGGGCCGCATGGGCAGCTTCCTGCCCGAAGCGGTCTGCCTGGGCGATTATCTCAAGCAGCAGGGCTATACCAATCATTACCTGGGGGGCGCCAACGGGCAGTTCGCCGGCAAGGGCCAGTTCCTGGCCACGCATGGCTTCGACACCGTCGACGACCTGGCGTGGTTCAAGAAGCAGAAGGTGGCACGTTCGCACTTCTCGCCGTGGGGCGTGCATGACGATGTGCTGCTGGACAAGGCCTACGATCGTTTCGTGCAGCTGTCCCGGCAGGGCCAGCCGTTCATGCTGACCACCCTGACCATGGACACCCACCACCCGGCCGGGCACCTGCCGGTGGCGTGCAAGCGCACCCGTTACCAGAGCGAGTACGGCAACATCGGCATGCTCAACGCGCTCAAGTGCACCGACGGTCTGATCGCCAAGCTGGTCGATCGCATCCAGGCCAGCCCGTACGGCGAGGACACGCTGATCGTGATCGCCTCCGATCACCTGGCCATGCCCAACGATCTCAGCCATATCCTGGCCAAGCAGAAGCGTGAAAACCTGCTGCTGTTCCTGGGCAAGGACATCGCCCCGCGCCAGCTGGCCGCCGCACCCGGTTCCACGCTGGATTCCGGCGCCACCCTGCTCAGCATGCTCCAGCCGGACATCAACGCCATCGGCTTTGGCCGCTCGCTGCTGGACCCCAAGCGCACCGACAGTGCCAGCGCGGCGGCGTTGCGCGACAACGGCAAGGACTATCCACGTTACCTGGCGTTCTCGCGCTCGCTGTGGCTGGGCGACAAGACCCGCCAGCTGCGCATCGACGAGGACAACCAGGTGGTGATCGGCCTGCAGCATGTGCAGCCACCGGTACTGCTGGAATACGACAAGCAGTTCGACCTGAAATCGGTGTACCTGGAGAACACCTCCAAGCAGTTCGACCAGGCCGATCCGACCAACACGCTGGCCTATGTCGATCGCTGCACCGCCTTCGAGGATGGCTCGGCCGATGGCGACTGGTGCGCGATGCTGGTCAACCGCGACAAGGGCATCAAGCTGTATCGCGATGACGCACTGCGCAGCGGCTTCGCCGTCGATGGCCCGCTGGAACCGTTCAACGGGCCACGTCCGAGCATCCGCCAGGCGCACATGATCACCCAGAAGGGCCGTCGCACCCGCGCCGGCCAGTACATGCTGCAGTTCGTGGCCAAGCAGTCGCCGGACCGTGGCTTCTGGATTGAAGCGGTGTCCTCGCAGCGCAAGGTGGTGGTGGCCCAGCAGTGGGTGCAGCCCGACGCGGAGGGCCGCATCAGCGTACCGTTCGGCCTGGATCACGAAGTGGACGACCTGGAAATCCGGGCGTGGTTGAACCACGCCGAGAAGCTGGCCGTGGACAACTTCGCGCTGGTCCCGTCGCGACGCGGCAACCGCGGCTGACGGTAGTGCCGGCCGMTGGCCGGCTCCCGACCACCCGCATCAAGCGATTGCCGSCCAGCGGCCGGCACYACCCGGTTCTACGCACGCAGCAATCCCGGTAGTGCCGGCCACTGGCCGGCTCCCGACCCACCCCGCATCAAGCGATTGCCGGCCAGCCGCCGGCAYTACCTCGTTCTACGCACGCAGCAATCCCGGTAGTGCCGGCCGMTGGCCGGCTCCCGACCCACCCCGCACCAAGCGATTGCCGCCCAGCGGCCGGCACCACCAAGTTCCGCTTATGCGTCACCGCCTTCCGCTTACGCCTCAGGTTCCCGCGGGGCGGTGGGGTCGCGCACCAAATGGATATCGGTCGGCGAGGACAACGCGATCCCGCCAGCGGCGAATTTCTGCAGCATCGTGAAGTAAAGATCACTGCGCACGCCATACACCGCGCGCGGGCCGGACACGTAGGCGAAGCTGTTGATCGCGATCTGCCCGTTGGCGATCGAATCGATGAACACCGACGGGGCCGGGTCGGACAGCACCGCCACGTGCTCGGCATAGCTGTCCAGCAGGATCTGCCGCACGGCAGCCACGTCGGTACTCAGCGGCAGCGAGAACTGGATCTGGATGCGGCCCTGCGCATTGCCCATCGTCATGTTGCGGATGGTCTTGGTGATCAGTTCGGAGTTGGGCACGATCAGCGTCGACTTGTCCCCCACCTGGATCTCGGTGGAGCGCACGCTGATGCGTTTGATGTCGCCTTCCTGGTCACCCAGCTTGACCCAGTCGCCGATCTTCACCGGCCGCTCGGCCAGCAGGATCAGGCCGGAGACGAAGTTCTGGGTGATCGCCTGCAGACCGAAGCCGATACCCACCGACAACGCGCTGACCACCAGCGCCAGCTTCTCAAAGCCGATCCCCAGGGCGGTCAGGCCCCACAGCACGGCGGTGATGATGCCCAGGTAGCGGGTGACGGTGCTGATCGAATTGCGCGCGCCGGCGTCCAGTTCGGTCTTGGGCAGGTAGGTCTCGGTGAGCCAGTTCTGGAAGGCCTGCATCACCGCCCACACCACCAGGAACGCCAGCACCGCGTAGAGCACGCTGCTGGGCTTGAGCGTGGTGCTGCCGATGGTCAACCCGTTGGACAGCGAATCCAGCCCGCCATAGAACGCATTGAGGTTGCCGAACGGCGCAGCCAGCGCCAGCACCGCCAGCACGATCACGCCGATGCGCAGCACCGCCGACAGCAGCACGCCGGCCTGTTCGACGCGCGCCTCGGTCAGCCCGGTGGTGAGCACGATGCTCTGCCCGACCCGGCTGGTGGGCGACAGTGCCCAGGTGGCCAGGTCGTCGGCGAATTTCAGCAGCAGCGAGGCGGCCAGCAGCACCACCGCGCCCCAGACCAGTTGCTGGGCCACGAACAGCGCGAAATTGAGATAGCCCAGCAGGGTGGCAATGACCGCTGCGGCCACCACCACATGCCCGGCCAGCCGCGCGATCACGATCCAGCCGCTGCGACGCGGCGGCGCCTTCGGTTTGGCGCCCGACTCGGCCTGCGCATCCAGCTTGGCCTGGGCTTCGTCGGTCTGGCGCCGATGCAGGCGCGCCAGCGACACCAGGATGGCGATGATCAACGCCATGTAGGTGATCGCGATCAGCCCGTCCACCGCCACCGTAGTGATGGCACTGGTGCGCGAGGCGCGGTTGATCTCCACCAGCAGGATACTCAGCCAGGTCAGGCCGGCCGCGCCCCAGGCGTACTTGCGCAGGCGCCACGCCGCCGTGTCATCCAGGGTGAGCAGGCGCCACGAGGGCCGACTGGGCACCAGCAGGCACGCGCTGAGCGCGGCGATGAACGCCGCCACGAAGGTGGCCACCTGGAAATGCTGCGCCAACTGCTCCAGCCGCGGCGGGATCGCCCCGATGGATTCCAGCGCGGCCACCAGCACCACGGCCGCGAAACCGGGTAGCAGTGTCCCGACCGCCAGCAGCCATACCGCCAGCCCGGACCGACGCAGGCGACCGTCCGGCGCGCGCTCGGACGCGGCATAACGGCGCCCGGCCGCGCGCAGCCACAAGCGCAACGGGAAGAACATCAACAGCGCCACCCCCAGCCCGGTCAGCGGCGYCGCCCAGCCATGCTCGGCGATCGCCTTGCGCGCGGTGCTTTCCCCCTGCCGGTACAGCGACACCAGCCGCCCATAGTCGGCCGGCACATGGGTGGCGAACTGTTTCCACAAGGACGGCGACAGCGGCGAATTGACCTTGCGCGCCAGTTCTTCGCTGAACTGGCTGACGCGCATCTTCTCGATATCCGTGCCCAGCTGCCTGGCATCGCCAGCCAGCAGCTTGGCCCGCGCGATCGCCGAGGCGATGTCGCTGCGCTGCTGGTTCAGGGCCTTGCGCTGCAACGCGATGTCGCGTGCTTCGACGGTGCCTTCGGGCACAACCCCAAGCTGGGCAACGCGCGCGTCCATCTGGTCCAGCTGCGGCTGCAGCGCATTGCGCGCGGCATCGGCGTCGCGCTGCACGGCCAGCGCGCGGTCGGACAGGGTCTTGAGCGTGTCGCGGGTATCGGCATCGTCCAGCGAAGCCTGGATCTGCTTGAGGTCCTTGTCGGCCTGGGCCAGCTGGGCGATGGGATCGGCATCGGTGGCCTCATCGGCCTGGGCCATGGCCAGCGGCGCCATGCCCAGCCAGGCACACAACATCAGCAAGGCCAGTGGCCGCCGCAACGATCGGAAAAGACGGGAAGACAAGCCGGTGCACCGCAAGGTTCGCGCGGACCACCGCGCCTGCGCGAACTATAAACCGCGCCCTGTTCACAGCGGGTAGAGGCCCCGCCGGGCCGCCGCCGTCAGTACTTCAGGCGCAGCTCTTCGACCTGTGGCTGCAGCTGGGTGTACCAGTCCTGGAACTCCTCTTCGCTGATTTCCTCCGGTGCATACACCGCCACCGGGTCCCATGCGTGGTCGGTGGGCAACGGCTGGCGCGGGCCGGCGCGCAGCGAGTAGGTCACGCCTTCATGGTCGACCACGTCGTCGACCGCTTCCCAGTGCCCGCGCGAAAAACTGCTGTCGCTCTTGAGCAGGATCACCTGATACATCCACACCTCCCATGCATGGAAAACCGGCGTTGTGCCGACCCACACCATAGCGCCGTCGCCCGTAGCAATGCATGACGCAACGGCAACGCAGCGTTCTCCACGGCGCATTCGCCCGGGCTTCACCCGGCCGTGGCAGCGGACCCGGCATCGTGGCGGCGACCTTCACAAGCTGCCTTCGATGAACACTCACGCCGACCTCAAGACCGTCCCTGACCTCAAGCTGCCGCGCTACCTCGGCACCTGGTACGAAATCGCCCGCCTGCCGATGAAGCATGAGCCGGAGGACTGCACCGATGTGTCGGCGCATTACAGCCTGAAGGAAAACGGTCACGTCGCCGTACTCAACCGTTGCCGGCTCGGCGACGAGATCGAGGAAGCCGAGGGCGAGGCCTGCCCGGTCGACAACGACAGCGCGCGGCTGGAAGTGAGCTTCCTGCCCAAGGGCCTGCGCTGGATCCCCTTCACCAAGGGCGACTACTGGGTCATCCAGGTCGCGCCCGATTACAGCGTGGCGCTGGTCGGCAGCCCGGACCGCAAGTTCCTGTGGTTGCTTGCGCGTACGCCTACGCTGGATACCACCACCCAGGAACATTACCTGGCCCAGGCGCGCCAGCAGGGTTTCGACCTCGCCCCGCTGATCCACACCCCGCACACCGGCCGACCGACGGCCTGAGCGCATGGATCTCAAGAGCGGCTATCCCTTCTGGGCGGTCCGTAACGGGCTGATGCACGCCTTCCCGCCGCTGGAACAGGACCTGAGGTGTGAGGTCCTGGTGGTGGGTGGCGGCATCAGCGGTGCGCTGATCGCCGATGAGCTGTGCGCGAACGGCCACGACGTGGCCGTGATCGAGCAGCGCGACGTCGGCTGGGGCAGCACTGCGGCCAGTACCGCACTGCTGCAGTACGAGATCGACACCCACATGGTCGACCTTGCCGAGCAGTACGGCGAGAAGGCGGCGGTGCTGGCCTACCAGGCCTGCGCCGATGCGATCCCGGCACTGCGCGAGGTGGCCGGTGCGTTCACCGGTGTCGACTGCCATCGCATGCAGAGCCTTTACTACGCCAGCAAGCGGCGCCACCACGCGGTGCTGCACGAGGAATACCTGCTGCGCAAAAAGCATGGCTTCGGGGTGCGCTGGCTGGAAAAGGACGCGGTGGGGCATGAGTTCGGTATCAACGCGCCCGGCGCCATCCTCAGTGCGTTGGCCGCGCGCGTGGACCCGTACCGGCTCGCCTACCGGCTGTTGATGCGGCTGCAGAAGCGCGGCTGCGGGGTGTACGACCGTACCGTGCTGGAGACGCTCACTCCCACCAGCCGCGGGGTCACCGCGCGCACCGCCGACGGCATGCAGATCCACTGCAGGCACGTGGTGATGGCCGCCGGTTACGCCAGCCAGCATTGGCTCAAGCCATCGGTGGCGCGCAACCGCAGCAGCTACGCCTTCATCACCGACCCGATCGACCCGGCGCTGCTCGGGCCGCTGGCCCAGACCATGGTCTGGGAGTCGGCACGGCCCTACCTGTATATGCGTACTACCGGCGACCATCGGCTGCYGATCGGCGGGGAAGACGATGCCATCGACATCCCGGCCCGGCGCGATCGGCGTGTCCAGTCCAAGACCGGCACCCTGCTCAAGCAGGTGGCCAAGCTGTTCCCGCACCTGCCGCTGCAACCGGCGTTCTCCTGGGGCGGCACCTTCGCCGAGACCAAGGACGGGCTGCCGTTCTTCGGCGCGCACCCACAGTGGGGGCCGCGGGTCCTGTTCGCCATGGCTTACGGCGGCAACGGCATCACCTACTCGATGATCGGCGCCGGCCTGCTCCGCGCCCGGATCGAGCGCCGTCGGCACCCGCTGGCCGCGCTGTTCGGGTTCGGACGGCTGGAGTAAAGTTCCCGGGCAGCCGGTGCCATGACAGGCATCGTTCAAGCAGCCGGTGCTAGCGTCAGCGCTGTCGGCGGCCTGCCTGCTGCCCGCCCGTTCCGGAGCCCCACCATGATCCGCTCGCTATCGCTGCTGCTGTGCCTGCTTGCCCCCGGCGTCGTCCTGGCCCAGTCCGCGGCAGGAGCGACCGGCCCGCAGTCGGCCACCGACCTCAACCTGGCCGTGCCCTCCGCGCCGATGCAGTACCTGGGCGACGGCTCGCTGCGCGGCGACCCGCCCGGCACGTTCTACGGCGACAAGAGCGGCCGCCGCCTGAGCGATCCCGGCGCCGGCAATGGCATCGCCAACGTCACCGATGACAAGCTGCGGGTCAACGGCAGCGTCACCACCGGCATCGGCTATTCCAAGGAGGGCGGCAACTCGCACTACAACGCGGCCGAGTTGAACCTMAACAAGAACTACACCACCGATGAGGGCAAGACCCACAACATGAACCTCAACATCCGGGTCAGCGAAGGCAAGGGTCCCGGGTTTTATGGTCCCTACGGTGGATATGGCGGCTATGGCTACGGCCCGGGCCCGGGCTACTGGGATTACCCGCCGCGCGGCGGCTGGTAAGCGCCCGCGTCACGGGCATGCCGAAACGGCCGGGCAACCGGCCGTTTGCATATCCGCCACCGGCATGACGGGGACTCAGTCCCACCAGCCGTCGCGCTTGCTCGACAGCACCCGGCCGTCATGGCCGCTCATGCGCACGTCCACGCGCTGGTTGCGTGCGTTGCGGGCTTCCAGCTTCCAGGTGGCGCCATCGCGTTCGAACGACTCGATCCGGGTGAAACCGGCCTTGCCGGCAAGGTCCAGGATCTGCCCGGCGTCGAGCAGCGCGCGGCTGCCGCGCGGGTCGAAGATCTCGCCGGTGGCCGGGTCCACGATCACTTCTTCAAAGGTGCCATCGGCTCGGGTCACGTCCGCTTCCCACAGGCCGTCATCGCGCTCCAGTTCGTGCACCCGGGTGTAGCCGGCCGCACGCAGCTTGGCCTGCACATCGGCAGCGGTAAGTTCGGCGGCCATGGCCGGGGTGGACACCAGCGCGGTGGCCAGGGCGGCGGCGAGGATCAGCTTGTTCATCGGGGGACTCCAGAAGGACGCCGGTCGATTCCGGCACCGCCAGTCTGGCAAGCCCGCTTAAGCGGACCATGAGCCCGGCTGTTAGACAATGTTTAGACACGCCGCGTATACCGTTGCCATGACCTTGGCCACCTCCCTCTTGTTTCCCGTGCTGCTGGCGCTCGCCCCGCAGGACCCCGTGCGCGTCCTCGACGGTGGCAGCCACCAGCAGGACGCCGTGCGCCAGGCGGTCCGCCAGGGCCGGCTGGTGCCGTTGCAGCAGGTGGTGGCCGACGCGCTGCGCCGCTACCCGGGCAAGCTGGTGGAGGTGGAGCTGGACGACGGCAAGTACGAGATCGAGATCCTGGGCGCCAACGGCGTGGTGATGGAGCTGGATTACGATGCAGCCACCGGCCGCCTGCTGAAGATGGAAGAAGACTGATGCGGATCCTGCTTGCCGAAGACGATGCGCTGCTCGCCAGCCGCCTGCAGACCCTGCTGGAAGAGGCCGGCTATGTGGTGCTGCACTGCGCCGAAGGCCGCGCCGCCGAGGAACTGGGCCAGATCGAAGACGTCGCTGCGGCGGTGGTGGATCTGGGCCTGCCCGGGCTGGACGGGCTCAGCATCATCGAGCGCTGGCGCCAGGCCGGGCGCGGCTTTCCGGTGCTGGTGCTGACCGCCCGCGCACGCTGGCACGACAAGCTCGCCGGTTTCGATGCCGGCGCCGACGATTACCTCACCAAGCCCTTCCAGCCCGAAGAACTGCTGCTGCGCCTGCGCGCGTTGATCCGGCGCAGCGCCGGCCATGCCAGCCCCCGCCTTCAGTGCGGGCCGCTGCTGCTGGACGTCAACGCCGGCCGCCTGGAACTGGATGGCGAATTGCTGCACCTGAGCCCGCAGGAGTACCGCATCCTCAGCTACTTCATGCACCACCCGGACATCGTGATCAGCCGCTCGCGCCTGGGCGAACATGTCTACGAGGCCGGTTTCGATCCGGACTCCAACACGCTGGACGTGCTGATCGGCCGGATCCGCCGCAAGCTCGGCAGCGACCTCATCCACACCCATCGCGGGCAGGGCTTCCGCCTGTCGGCGCAGCCATGAACACCGGCTCGCTGCGCACCCGCCTGCTGCTCGCCGGTGGCGTCGGGCTGGTGCTGGTCTCGGCACTGGCGACCTGGTGGCTGGGGGCGATGTACGAGCGCTCCGCACGTGCAGCGATGGACCAGCGTCTGGGCAATGAATTGATCGCGGTGCTGGCGCTGGCCGAAAGCGATGCGCAGGGCCGCCTGCAGCTGCGCCGGGAACTGTTCGACGAGCGCTACCAGCGCGTGTTCTCCGGCACGTACTGGCAAGTGCAGGACACCCGCGGGCAGGCGCTGGGGCAATCGCGTTCGTTGTGGGATGAGACCTTGCCCGCCCCGGCGTCACTGCGCACCGGACCCGCCCAAGCCTTCGACACCACCGGCCCGCTGCATATGCCGCTGCGTGCGCTGGCCCAGCAGGTGACGCTGCCGCGCGTGCCTGCGCCGTTGCGGGTCGTAGTGGCCACCGACCGCAGCGACCTGGACGCGCAGGTCAGCGCGTTCCGCCAGCGCACCGCGCTCGGGTTGGCGGTGCTCATCGCATTGTGGTTCGCCGTGCTGGCCACCCAGGTGCATTACGGCCTGCGCCCGCTGGCCGAGCTGGGCCGCATCGCCGGCCAGGTCCGCAATGGCCAGGACGTGCGCTTCCCGCAGCGCGGCCTGGTCAAGGAAGTCGCGCCGCTGGCCGCGCAGCTCAACGACCTGCTCGACCATCACCAGCGCATGGTGGTGCGCGCGCGCCGCAGCGCCGAAGACCTGGCCCATGCGCTGAAGACACCGCTGACCGTGCTGGTGACCGAGGCCGAAGGCGATGGCAGCGACTGGCGCCAGACCCTGCGCAGCGAAACCGCGCGCATGCAGCTCAGCATCGACCGCTACCTCGCCGCCGGCATCGGTGCCGACAGCCAACAGCGCACTGTGGTGGCGCCGGTGATCGACGCGCTGTGCACGCTGATGCAGCGCGTGCACAACGAGCGTGGCCTGGTGTTCGACCAGGACCCGGACGCGCATGGCCTGTTTGCCGGCGCCCGCGAAGACCTGGAGGAGATGCTGGGCAACCTGCTCGACAATGCCGGCAAGTGGGCCGCGCACCGCGTGGCGATCCGCCTGCGGCACATCGACAGCACGCTGCGGATCGAGGTGATGGACKATGGCCCGGGGCTGCCCGAGGCGGACCTGCAGCGCGTGCTGGAACGCGGCGTGCGGCTGGACCAGCGCGCGGCCGGCAGTGGTCTGGGGTTGGCGATCGTGGCCGATATCGCCGAGAGCTACGGCGGCACGTTGGTGCTGGCCAATGCCGGTCCGGGTTTGAGGGCGACGTTGACGTTGCCGGCGGGATGACAAACGCCCGGTAGAGCCGACCGTTGGTCGGCTGGCACGCGCAGCGTGTGTGGTTTTTCGCCAACGGCAGCCGACCAACGGTCGGCTTTACGGGGAGCCAACGGCAGCCGACCAACGGTCGGCTCTACCGGGCGTGGTGCATCCACCAGCAATCGATCGCATCCAGCACGATGTGGACCATCAGCCCGATACCGAACAACCGTGTCTTCTTCGGCACGCACAGTCCCGCATACACGGCGATCGCCGGCGCGGTATGCAGCGGGTGGAACCCGATGCTGCAGCGGTTGGGGACATAGATCGGGTCGGCCAGCAGATGGTCCAGATCGATGATCCAGCCCAGCAGCAGCAACCCCCACGCCGACAGGAACCGCTTGCGCCAGAACAGCCATGCCAGCAGCGCCGGCACGGCCGCATGCAACACGAGATGGAAAATGGCCCGCGCGCTCATGCCAACGGCCAACGCCGAGGCACAACCGCCCGGTAGTACCGAGCCATGCTCGGCACCGCACTGCACGCCACGCCCAACAAGACGTCGGGCCGCAAGGGATACCCTCCCTTCAAGCGGGCGCCCTCCGCAACACGGCAGGCAGCGTCGGCAACGGCACCCGCCGTCGCCGACGTCACCTGCCCGCCCCTCACGCCAGCGGCTCGTCGGACAGGTAGGTGTACCCGGTCAACCCCGCTTCCAGCGCCTCGGACAACTCCTGCGCACGCGCCGGCGACAGATCGGCTGCCGCCACGCGCTCGGCGTAGCTGGCACGCAGATCGGCCAGGCTGTAACCCACGTAGTCGAGCATCACATCGGTGGTGTCACCGCGACGCTGCTGGGTGATGGCATAACCATCGTCACCGGCCAGCACTTCCACCGCATCGGTATCGCCGAACAGGTTGTGGATGTCGCCCAGGATCTCCTGATAGGCACCCACCATGAAGAAACCGATGCGGTAGCTCTCGCCGTGGTTGAGCGCATGCAGCGGCAGCGAGCTGTCCAGGCTTTCGTTTTCGACATAGGTCTTGACCATGCCGTCCGAATCGCAGGTCATGTCGGCGATGATGCCGCGACGCTCCGGCTGCTCGTTCAGCCGCTCGATCGGCACGATCGGGAACACCTGGTCGATCGCCCAGGCATCGGGGATCGATTCGAACACGCTGAAGTTGACGAAGTACTTGTCCACCAGCCGCTCGTTCAATTCATCCAGCGCCGGGCGATGGCTCTTCTCGTCGTAGCTCAGGCGCGCACGCACGGCATGGGCGATGGCGTAGAACAGGTCATCGATGCGCGCACGCTGCGGCAGGTCGATCTGGCCCAGCGCGTAGCTGGACAGGCCTTCGGCATGGAAATGCTGCGCTTCCTGGAACAGCTCCACCGCCGGGCGCTCGTCCAGCTCGGCATGGATCTCGCGCAGGTGGCGGATCGCCGCCGGCTCGTCGTCATGCTGGTCGGGCACGCGGCCTTCCTGCGCCTGCTCCACCTCGGACACGTTGGCGATCAGCACCGCGTGGTGGGCGGTCATCGCGCGGCCGCACTCGGTAACGATGCGCGGCGGGGTCAGGCCGTGTTCTTCGCAGGCGTTGGCCAGCGGCTGCACGATGTTGCTGGCGTAGGAGGCCAACCCGTAGTTGATCGAGCAGAAACTGCGCGAACGGGTGCCTTCGTAATCCACGCCCAGGCCACCGCCCACGTCGACGTGGGTGATCTTCGCGCCCAGCTGGGACAGCTCCACGAAGTAACGCGTGGCCTCGCGCATGCCGTTGGCGATGTCGCGTACGTTGGAGATCTGCGAGCCCATGTGGAAATGCAGCAGGCTCAGGCAGTCGGCGTACTCGGTGTCGCGCAGCGACTTCCACAGGTCCAGCAGCTGGCGCGGGGACAGGCCGAACTTGGCCTTGTCGCCGCCGCTGTTCTGCCACTTGCCCGCGCCCAGCGAGGCCAGGCGCATGCGCACGCCCAGGCCGGGCTTGACGTCCAGCGCCTTGGATTCTTCCAGCACCAGCTTCAGCTCGGAGGGCTTCTCGATGACGATGAAGGTCTGCAGGCCCAGCTTGCGGCCGATCAGGGCCAGGCGGATGTACTCGCGGTCCTTGTAACCATTGCAGACGATCAGCCCGCCCGGGCGCGACAGCGCAAGCACCGCCATCAGTTCGGGCTTGCTGCCCGCTTCCAGGCCGAAGCCTTCGCCGTGGTGGCTGGCCAGGGTGCCGGCCACGCCGCGATGCTGGTTGACCTTGATCGGATACACGGCGGTGTAGCCGCCCGGATAGTCCCAGTCGGTCTGCGCCTGCGCGAACGCGGCCTGCAGCTTGCCCAGGCGCTGGCCCAGGATGTCCGGGAAGCGCACCAGCAGCGGCAGCTTGGCGCCGGCCGCGCGGGCGGCGTCGACGATCTTGGGCAAGGACACCACCGGGCCGTCCTGGCCAGTCGGTCTCACCACCATGTGTCCTGCCTGATCCACGTCGAAGTAGCCATCCGCCCAATGCGGAATCGAGTAGGTCTTGCGGGCTTGGTCGAGGGACCAATCGGTCATTTCAGTGGGCCTGGTTGGTAAAAAAGGGGGTGCATGATAACGCCTATGTGGCGACAGCTCCGTTATCATGCGCGCCCGCGCCCGTGCTCAGGCTTGAAACCTGAACGGGCCAACCCGTCCGGACGTGGCTTGCGCCACGCGGCACCGCCGCCAGCCCGGCTCCAACACCCTCCGAACAGGATTGCTATTCCATGACTGACAACAACAAGTGGTACATCGAGCATTTCGAGCGCACCGGCTCGGCCATCGGCTACCGCCTGAAGGGCAAGCTCGATGAAGTGCAGTCGCCGTTCCAGAAGATCGAGATCTTCGCGACCACCGATTGGGGCAACCTGATGACCATCGATGGCGCCATCATGCTGACCAGCAAGGACAACTTCTTCTATCACGAGATGATCAGCCACCCGGTGCTGTTCACCCACGCCGCGCCCAAGCGCGTGGTGATCATCGGTGGCGGCGACTGCGGCACCCTGCGCGAAGTGCTCAAGCACACCGGCGTGGAGAGCGTCACCCAGTGCGACATCGACGAGCAGGTCACCGTGATGGCCCGCAAGCACTTCCCGGAACTGTGCGAGTCCAACGACGACCCGCGCGCCGAGCTGATGTTCGACGACGGCGTGGCCTACATGGCCAACTGCCCGGCCGGCAGCGTGGACGTGGTGATCGTGGACTCCACCRACCCGGTCGGCCCCGGCGAAGGCCTGTTCAACAAGGCGTTCTACGAGAGCTGCTTCAAGGCGCTCAAGGACGACGGCATCCTGGTGCAGCAGTCCGAATCACCGCTGATGCAGCTGGACCTCATCAACGAAATGCGCACCGAGATGGGCAAGGCCGGCTTCGGTGCGTTCAAGACCCTGCCGTTCCCGCAGCCGTGCTACCCGACCGGCTGGTGGAGCGTGACCCTGGCCCGCAAGGGCGAGAGCAGCTTCGACTTCCGCCAGGCCGATTCGGCCGCCAAGTCGTTCGATACCCTGTACTACACCGCCGCACTGCACACCGGCGTGCTGGTGACTCCGCCGTTCGTGGCTTCAGCCCTGAAGGGCTGATCGGTCGATAGGGGAGGGGTAGAGCCGAGCCATGCTCGGCTGCCTCAAGCTCGGCAAGCCTGGGCCCGATGCATCGCGAGCGCCGCAGCCGAGCATGGCTCGGCGCTACCTTGCAGCCAAGAAAAACCCGCGCTGGCAACAGCGCGGGTTTTCTTTGTTCCGGTAGTGCCGGCCGCTGGCCGGCAACCCATGAAGCCATGCGCTCAAATCGCCCAGATGCCCGCGATCACCGCCACCACCAGACCCCACTTGATCACCTGATACGCCACCACGCTGCGCTCGCGCAGCGCCTTGGCCTTCAGCCGCACCTTGTAGACGCTGCCGAAGGCCTTGTTGACCCCACCGGTGGGATCACCCGGCAGGTTCGGCGAGGCGCCGCCGGCCAGCAGCGTGGAGGCCACCGCGCGGTTGAACAGGCTCGGCAGGCCGAAGCGCAGCGGGCGGGCGATGTCGCAGAACAGGATCACCCGATCGTCCGGGGTCTCGTTGTGCGCATGGTGGATGTAGGTCTCATCGAACATCATCCACTGGCCATCGCGCCAGCTCTTCCGGATGCCGTCCACTTCGATGTAGCAGGCATCATCGTTCGGCGTGGCAAGACCCAGGTGCAGGCGCAGCGAACCGGCGAAGGGATCGCGGTGCGGGCGCAGCTCGCTGCCCGACGGCAGCTGGGCGAACATCGCCGCGCGCACGTCCGGCAGCGATTCCAGCAACGCGGTGGTCTGCGGGCACAGCGCTTTGGCCGACGGGTGCGAGGGGCCGTACCACTTCAGGTAGAAGCGCTTCCAGCCACGGCGGAAGAACGAATTGAACCCGGCATCGTTGAACGTGCTGGACGCGGCGATCTTGTCCGCATCGCGCAGGGCCAGGGCTTCGTCGCGGATCATCTGCCAGTTCTGGCGCAGCGGCTCCAACTGCGGGAATTCCTTGCCCGGGTCCAGGAACGGCGTGGTCGGCACTTTGGAAAACGCGTACATGATCACGTTGATCGGAGCCATGAAGCTGGAGTGGTCCAGCAACTGGCGCGACCAGCGCGCGCGGACCTTGCCGCGGTAATGGATGTACAGCACGCAGGCGATGAACAGCACTGCCAGCACGATCTTGATCATCAGTCTTCCTCCGGCAGGGCCGGAACCGAAAAGGTGGGGGCGATGCACGGCAGGAGCCGGCATCGATAAGGCGGCAGGGGGCGGGGACGTGCCGGAGTGGGGGGCGGCCGCCGATGGCGCAGATAACGGCATATGGTCGGCAGAGCCCGCCTCCCGGTCAAGCACGGACTGGGGGGTGGCCAGCGCGGCGTGGCTGAACCAAGCGCCTAGACTGTCCCGATGCACGGACCTGCCCACAACGATCCCTACCCTCCCCTCAGCCAGGCCTACCAAGCATTTTTCGATCCGGTCGCCGGTGCGGCAGCCCCTCGCGCGTGCCGCGTCGACGGCCCGTCCGGCGTGCTGCAGCTGGACCGCCATGGCCCCGCCGACGCCGCCATGAGCGTGGTGCTGGTGCATGGCGCCGGCGGCTACGGACGGATGTTTGCGCCGCTGGCACAGCGGCTGGCGGTGGCCGGCTACGAAGTGTTGGCGCCGGACCTGCCGGGCTACGGGCTCAGCCCGGCACGCTGGCCGCAGGTCGATTACGCGGCATGGAAGCACCGCCTGCTCGCACTGATCGAAGCCGAGCATGCACAGCGCGCCCGGCCATTCGTGCTGCTGGGCGCGAGCATCGGCGGCTATCTGGCCTACCTGGTGGCGGCCGAATCGCCCAGAGTRCACGGGCTGGTGGCCACCACCCTGGCCGACCCGCGCGATCCGGTCGTGCAGGCGGCGCTGGTGCGCCAGCCCTGGATGCGCCGGTTGCTGCCTGCCCTGCGTCCCCTGAGCCGGGTGACCCGCGGGCTGCGCATCCCCGTGCGCTGGTTCACCCACATGCAACGGATGTCGCGCAATCCCGCGCTATCGGCGCTGGTATGCCGCGATCGGCTGGGCGGTGGCAACCGGGTACCACTGGGCCTGCTGGCGTCCCTGTTCGACACCCCGCCGGCACGGGAACCAGAACAGTTCACGCGATGCCCGGTGTTGATGGTCCATCCCGCCCGCGACGCGTGGACACCCGTAGAGATCAGCGACCGTTTCTTCAACCGGTTGGCCGTCCCCCGCGAGCGGGTGCTGTTGGCCGAATGCGGCCACTTCCCGATCGAGCAGCCCGGCCTGGACCAGTTGCGCGACGCACTCCTTCCGTTCCTCCAGCGCATTGCCCAGACCCCCGTCTCCCAAGCGTCTGATTGAAAACAACATTCCTTCAAACGATACAAGTTTGTCCGCTTCGGCGTGACGAACTGTTCCACACCGGGCTACGACATTTCTCCGACAAACGCTGGATTGGTGTACCGGCGAGTACTAAAATTAACGAAATCTTAGTAATCACCCTTCAGTAGCACCGGTACGCCTGACGCATTGCGCCGACCGCCGGGTCGCACAGACCCCTATGAACACTCTCGTTGCCTCGTGTGTCGATGACACCGCCCCCGCCGAGCTGCTCAAGCGCGGCGAACGCCTGCTTGAACCCGATGTCTACCGCACCTGCCTCAACGGCCAGCCGGCGGTGGTCAAGGACTACACCCGTTACCGCGGCACGCCGCTGTCGCCGCTCGCGCGCCTGCTGGTCCGCCGCRAGGCGCGCATCCTGCAGCGCCTGAGCGGCTGGAAGCATGCCCCTGCCCTGCTGGGCACCGTCGGCGGCCTCGCGCTGGGCATGGAATTCATTCCCGGCCAGACCCTGAGCGCGGCCCAGTCGGTGGGCGTGGAGGTCTTCGAACAGCTGCAGTACGCGCTCACCCGCCTGCATGCGGCCGGCATCACCCACAACGACCTGCACGGCACCAACGTCATGGTCAGCGGCGGGGTGCCGGTGTTGGTGGACTTCACCTCGGCCTGGCGCAGCCCGCGCTGGCTGCCGGTGCACCCGGTCTCGCGCCAGCTTCGCCGCAGCGACATGAAGAACCTGCTCAAGATGCGCCAGCGCCTGACCGGCGAGCGCCCCAGCGCGTCGGAGGCTGCGCAGGTGGCCGACCCGCGCTGGGTGGCGGCCGTGCGCGTGGGCTGGAAGCGCTTCTACCGCTGGTTCAAGGGCCACGCCTGAGCGTGGCCATCCGGCGCGCTTACAGCGCGTCGGCGTCCAGCTCACCGGTGCGGATGCGCACCACGCTGCCCAGGTCGTACACGAACACCTTGCCGTCGCCGATCTTGCCGGTGCCGGCGGCCTTGACGATGGCCTCCACTACTTCCTCGACCTGGCCGTCGGTGACCGCCACCTCGATCTTCACCTTGGGGAGGAAGTCGACCACGTACTCCGCGCCCCGATACAGCTCGGTGTGGCCCTTCTGCCGCCCGAAGCCCTTGACCTCGGTGACCGTGATCCCGGTGACGCCGCGCTCGGCCAGCGCTTCGCGCACGTCGTCGAGCTTGAACGGCTTGAGCACCGCCATGACCATCTTCATCTGATTGGCTCCTGTAATCGCGCAGCGAGGATAACGCCTGTCGGCCGGTGAACGCGATGCACCCGCCCAGTGCCGGCAGCCGCGCCGGGGATTATCCTTAGCGTATACCCCGCGGAGCACAGCATGATCGACCTCAACCACCTGGRTGACCTGGCCCGCCGCCTGAGCGACATGGTCCCGCCGGGCCTGCGCCAGTCGCGCGAAGAACTGCAGGCCACCTTCAAGACCGCCCTGCAGGCCGGTCTGGGCAAGCTGGACCTGGTGACGCGCGAGGAATTCGACGTGCAGCGCGCGGTGCTGCTCAGGACACGCGAGAAGCTGGAGGCGTTGGAGAAGGTGGTGGCCGAACTGGAAGCGCGTGGGAGTGGTGCGTCAGGTGAGTAATCTGCGCCGGACCATACACGGGCAGCCCAGCGGGAGCCGCCCTGTTCAATAGCACCACGCTTCGACGCTGCCGACTTCGCATCCCCTGCCGATCCACCGTGCGGTGCCCAGCTCGGCATCGATCATGCGGCCCAGACGTGAGGCCGCTTCCAGCGCGGGCGTGCTCTTGCACCCTTCGTAGACCACCACCCGCTTTACCTTGCCCGCCCGGCTGACACTTATCCGGTAGGACGGCTGGTCGGTCATACCCTCAATGCAACCATCGTGGGGCGCGTACCGGCGCTGCAGCGAGAAGAAATCGGCGTCCTCGACCGCGGTCAGCAGTCGCTGCCAGTGCTCAGGGGCAATCGTTGCGTGGGCCACGCCGTGCTGCTGTACATATCCCTGGCCTATGAAGCGAACCGACCCATCGCTGGCCACGCTCACCTCATACACCGGACACGTGCCGTAGCAGGCACGCCGCTTGAGCGTGATCTGATCGATCAGGTCGGCCTCGCGGGGAGGCGTCTGCGGGCTGGAGCATGCCGCCAGCGCGAGCAGCAGCGCTGCACCGGAAGCGATGACGCCTCGCTTGAACAACCCGTATTCCTTTGCGTCCTGCAATTGCATCGGCATCGTCCTGCATCCCTGTCAGGAGCGACTTTAATGCATCCTTCGACCTGCAGTCGTTGACAGCTCACGCAGCGGCTTACGCGCCCCGCAATACGAACCGTTCAATCGCCAACGCCACGCCATCTTCGGCATTGGACGCGGTCTCAAAGCGCGCGGTCTGCTTCACCGCCTTGATCGCATTGCCCATCGCCACGCTGGTGCCGRCAAACTGCAGCATGGTCAGGTCGTTTTCCTGGTCGCCGAGCGCCATCACGTTGGCCGCATCCACGCCCAGGTGCTTGGCCAGTTTCTGCAGGCTCGGCCCCTTGCCCGCCCGATGGTCGAACACCTCCAGGAAGAACGGGGCGCTCTTGAGCACCGCGAAGCGATCGGTCAGTTCCGATGGCAGGCGTTTGATTGCCGCGTCCAGCACGTGCGGCTCGTCGATCATCATCAGCTTGATGAACTGCATCGCCGGGTCCATGTCCTCCACCCGCCGGTAAGACAGGGGCGCATGCGACAGGTGCGAGTCGGCCACGGTGTAGATGCTGATGTCCTGGTTGGGCGTGTAGATGCGCAGTCCATCCATCGCCTGGAAGTGGATGCCCAGATCGCGCGCGATGCGCTCGCAGAACATGAAGTCCTCGAAGCTCAGCGGGTACTCGACCACGCGCTGGCCGCTGCCGAGGTTCTCCACCACCGCGCCGTTGCAGGCGATGCAGAACTCCGCATCGCCCTCGATGCCAAGTTCGCTCAGGAACGGCGCCAGCCCGGACACCGGTCGGCCACTGGCCAGCACAACCCGCACACCCTGCGCGCGGGCTGCGGCAATGGCCTGCTTAACACGCGGCGTAAGCTGGTGGGCCGGGTTGAGCAGGGTGCCGTCCATGTCGATGGCGACGAGGTGGACCGGGTCGGGGCGGTGTTGCATATCCATCAGGTTCAATGTTCGGGCGGTGCAGGGGGATGTCCAGTCTAGCGGCAGCGCATGAACGTCCGCGACCGCAGAAGCCCGACGGTAGGCCGGTGCGAATGCCTACATACCGGCCTGCGCGCAGCCGCCATCATCGCCCCCATCCCAAGCAACCGTGGTAACCGCATGAGCCTGGCGCTCGTCCACAGCCGTGCCCGCGCCGGCGTCAACGCGCCCGCGGTGCGTATCGAAGTGCTGCTCTCCGGCGGGCTGCCGCACACCCAGATGGTGGGCCTGCCGGAAACCGCCGTGCGCGAATCGCGCGACCGGGTACGTGCGGCCATCGTCTGCTCGCAGTTCGAGTTTCCGCAGCGGCGCATCACCATCAACCTGGCACCGGCCGATCTGCCCAAGGAAGGTGGACGTTTCGACCTGGCCATCGCGCTGGGCATCCTGGCCGCCAGCGGGCAGATCGATGCGCAGGTGTTGTCGCGCTATGAGTTCCTGGGTGAGCTGGCCCTCACCGGTGAACTGCGTGGCATCAACGGTGTGTTGCCCGCGGCATTGGCCGCCGCCCGCCTGGATCGCACGCTGATCGTGCCGCCGGAGAACGCGGCCGAAGCCGGGCTGGCCGGGMATGCCGACGTGCGCGTGGCGCGCACCCTGTTGGAGGTCTGTGCCGGGTTGGGCGAACGCGAGCTTCCGCGCGCCATGCCGGTGGACATTGCCGGTTCGCCGATGGCGGACCTGCGCGACGTACGCGGCCAGCCGCTGGCGCGGCGCGCATTGGAAGTCGCCGCGGCAGGTGGCCACCATCTGCTGTTGATCGGCACGCCGGGATGCGGCAAGACCCTGCTGGCGTCACGGCTGCCCGGCATCCTGCCCGATGCAACCGACGCCGAAGCGCTGGAGACGGCCACCGTGACCGCTTGCGGTGGGCACGGCATCGACGCCGCGCGTTGGCGGCAACGGCCTTACCGATCGCCGCATCACACCGCCAGCGCTGCGTCGCTGGTGGGGGGCGGCTGTCACGAGTCACGATTAACGCGACTAGGTCATGAAATGCGCGACTGACATTAGCGAAAGCCCTCCGCTCTCAACCCTATTGGGCCAAGCCGATACAGCAACCATTGGGGTACTTTCCGGCGACAGATAGCTCTGATCCAGTCAACTGGCCATAGTGCCGCGCACCATCGTCCATGCGCGGCCGAACTGACAACGCCTTGACCAAGGCATACGCCYTCTGCGAAGACTGAGCGATTGCGCTACAACCCCGCGCCTAGCTATCAGAAACGGCCCAGTTCACGCCCCCAGTCCCCAATGGGTTTGAATTCAACGTACGCCGCCGATACTGCGCGAATTGCCCCTAGTTCTGCGGCTTCTCCATAGGTTGGGACATCTCCTTTGCAGTCAGATAGATAGTAGGGCGAACACCATAGTTTGTGCACTTTGGACAAACTATGGTGTTCTGCTCTGGGCGTACTGTCGATCAGGGGTTCCGCAGTGCTTCCAACGCGTCATCCAAGGCAGTGACTGCATCCACTACTGTTCGCACAGTAGCTCGGTCGAACTCGTGATCGCGCTGCGCGTCGTGCACGCCACTGTTCAGGTATCCCCATTCAATGCTCGCCCCGTTGACGCTAAGCAAAGCGGTAAGTGC
>NZ_JBFULO010000034.1:0-19065 GCF_054049855.1 Stenotrophomonas sp. P5_B8
CGGTCAGCGTGCCACAGGGGCTGCCGTTGCCGGCGTGGCCGCCGCGGTGGCGCCCGGGGCCTGCCAGCCACACATCTGGCCCTGATTCTGCTGCTTGAGCCACTCGTTGACCGGGGTGAAGTACTCGATCATCGGGCCGGCATCGAGCTTGTCGCCGCCGGTGATCTCGCGCAGCGTGGCCTGCCACGGCTGGCTGGCACCCTTGCTCAGCATCGCCCAGAACTTCTGCCCGGCTTCCTTGTTGCCGTAGAAGCTGCACTGGTGCAGCGGGCCCTTGTAGCCGGAGGCATCGCACAGGCCCTTGTAGAACTGGAACTGCAGGATGCGTGCCAGGAAGTAACGGGTATACGGGGTGTTGCCCGGGACATGGTACTTGGCACCGGCGTCGAAGAACTCCTCACCACGTGCGCTGGCCGGCGCTACGCCCTGGTACTTGGCCTTCAGGTCCCACCACGCCTGGTTGTAATGGTCCGGCGTGATCGAGCCATCGAACACCCCCCAGCGCCAGCGGTCGATCATCAGGCCGAACGGCAGGAACGACACGCCGCTCAGGGCCATGCGCATCTGCGCGTTGATGGTCGCCTCGCGGCTTTCCTGCGGGGTGTCGACCAGGCCGATCGAGTTGAGGTACTGCGGCGTCATCGCCAGCACGATGGTGTCGCCGATCGCCTCGTGGAAGCCATCGTTGGCACCGCCCTGGAACAACGGCGGCAGCGGGTTGTAGGCCAGGTCGTAATAGATGTGGCCCAGCTCGTGGTAGATCGTGGTGAAGTTCTCTTCGTTGGGCTTGATGCACATCTTGGTGCGCACATCGCCCTCCATGTTCATGTCCCACGCGCTGGCGTGGCAGACCACGTCGCGGTCCAGCGGCTTGATGAACTGGGTCTTGTCCCAGTACGACTTCGGCAGTGCCGGCATGCCCAGCGAGACGTAGAAGTCCTGCGCACGTTCGGTCATCTGCTTGGCGGTGCGCAGTTCGGCCTCACGCTGGGCCTTGTACAGCGCCTCCACGTTCGCACCGCTGCCGGCCTTGGCCAGCGCGCCGCTCAGGTTGGCCTGGTACTGCTTTTCCAGCGCGGCGGTGATGTCCAGGCTGCCGGCGCCCGGGTACGGTTCCAGCTGGTCCCACAGGTTGGACCAGTCCTGCTGCCACATGTTGCCTAGCAGGTGGGCGGCGATCATGCCGCCCCCGGTCTCGGCCTTGTCCTTGCCGTAGGTGGCATCGAGCTTGCTACGTGCGTAGCAGTGCAGCTGCTCGTACATCGGCTTGACCTGTTCCCACAGGCGGTCGGTTTCCGGGCCGATCTGCTCCGGTAGCATGTMATAGCCGCTGCGCCACATCTGGCCGGCATCGGCGAAGCCCATTTCCTTGGCGCCTTCGTTGACCAGGCCGACGAAGCGCTGGTAGTCGGCCCGCATCGGCTTGGTGGTGGCGTGCCAGCCCTGCCAGGCGTCGAGCTGCTTGTCGTAGTCGCGGCTGCGCGCAAGGACCTGTTCCAGGTCGCCGAGCTGGCGGCAGCTCTGCGGGTTGGCGTCGTCGGTGCAGTATTTGCCCGAGCCGTAGGCGCCTTCCATGCGGCTGGCGATGCGGGTGAGCTCGGACAGCTTGGCCGGGTCGCGCGGGGCAGGCATGGAGGTCATGAGCTTGAGCAGGTGGATCTGGCGCTTGGTGTCTTCGCTCATGGGCTGGCCGTCGTACCTGGCGGCCTGGGTGATCCAGCCGTTGAGGACGGTGAGCCAGCGCTCGTTGGCCTTGGCCGCCACGCGTTCGGAATCTTCGTTGATGTAGGTCGAAGACAGCCACTGCGCGGAGGTCATTTCCGGGTACATGGCCTTGTACTCGGCGTTGACGCGGGCAATGAACTGGTCGGCGGTCTCGCCCGGCTTGGCGCTGGTCGCCGCGGGGGCGTCAGCCGGGGTGGGTTCCTTCTGGCAGGCCGCCAGGGTCAGTGCGGCAGCGCCGACAGCCAGGGCCAGCAGGAGCGGGCGGTGGTTCACGGGGACATCCTTGGGTGGTGACAGACCGGCGAAGGCTAGTGAAGCACCGGTCGCACCGCAAGGGGCAGGGCAGCACGTTCCCGGTCGACCGGGTAGCGTCAACGTCGACGGCGTGGCGTCCGTATTACGGGGTGCGGGTCGGTGCGCATGGAGAAACAACGGCGCAAGACCAACTCGCAGGCAGGGCGTCTTTGCTCGACCTTCCGCCGACGCACACCCTGGGGGGCGAGGCAGGCGATACCGTGGCGGGACCGTCGGGCGCCATGGATGGCGCACGTCGAGCCCCCATGGATGGGTTTACGGCGCGTCCCGCCACGGTATGGCCTGCCTCGCCACAAACGGAAGAGCGAAAAGCTGACAGCTCTCACCTTCAGGCGCCGGACACTCGACTACGCGTTGAACGGGTCAAACCTCGCACCCGGCAAACAGATCGCGGCCACGTTCGTACACCGACGTCTTGACCTGCATCAATCCCAGCACCGACGGAAACAGGTTGTCGTGGTCGGTGTACTTGCCCGCACGCTGGCGCACGCAGGCCAGGTTGAGCCCGCGGTTGGCGGCAAACGAGGGCGAGAACCACATCGTCATCGGCACCCGGGTCTGTTCCTGCGGTGCGATCGCGTAGGGCACACCGTGCAGGTACAAGCCCTTTTCGCCCAACGACTCGCCGTGGTCGGACAGGTAGATCATCGCCGTGTCGTAGTCGTCCATGCCCTGCAGCGTGCCGATGGTGCGGCTGAGCAGGTGATCGGTATACAGCAGTGCATTGTCGTAGCTGTTGGTGATCTGCTCGCGGCTGCACTTGCCCAGGTCGGCGGTGTCGCAGGTCGGCGTGAAGCGGCGGAAGCGCGCCGGATAGCGCTCGAAATAGCTCGGGCCGTGGTTGCCCAGCTGATGCAGCACCACCACCCGGTCGCCGGGGGTGGCGCGCACCTGGCTGGCCAGGTCGTCGATCAGGATTTCGTCCATGCAGCGGCCGTTGGCGCACAGCTGTGGGTTCTTCGCATCATCCAGCGGTTGCATCGCCAGGCCTTCGCAGACGCCCTTGCACCCGGACTGATTGTCGCGCCACAAGGTCTTGATGCCGGCGTACTCCAGCACATGCAGCAGCGACTGGTGCGCGCGGATCTTCTTTTCGTCGTRGTCGTGGCGGCCATACGGCGAGAACAGGCACGGCAGCGACACCTCGGTGCTGGTGCCGCAGGAGTGCATGTCCGGGAAGTTGATCACGCTGGCCTGTGCCAGTTCCGGCGTGGTCTGCTTGGCGTAGCCGTTGAGCCCCCAGTTCTGCGCCCGGGCGGTTTCGCCCATCACGATCACCAGCAGACGCGGACGGCTGCCGGCCGCGCGTGGGGTGGCCTTGGCATCGGTGCCGATCGGCAGCTTCGGCGCGCGCTGGATCGGGTTGTCGCCGCGCAGCGCCTTGGGCAGGCCCAGCAGGAAGTTGCCTGGCGTGGCCAGGTAACGCACCTCGCGCTGGTTGCGCATCAGCGCGGACATTTCCTGGAAAGAAAGCATGGCCCCGCCGAATGCGACCACCGCCGACAACAGCAGGAAACCGGCACGCCACAACAGCGCCTTGCCCCAGCTGCGCTTGACCAGCTGCACGCGCCACAGCACCAGCATCGGCAGCAGGGCCAGCAACAGGAGCGGCGCGATCAGCGCCGGGGTCATCAGCTCGCGGCTTTCCTTGTGGTCGGTGGCCAGCACGTTGCGCAGCATGTCCGCATCCAGATAGATGTGGTAGCTGCCCATGTAGTGCGCCGCCATGGCGGTGCCGAGCAGCAGCAGACCCACCACCATCTTGGCATTCCAGCGCCACACCAGCAGACCCATCAGCAGGCAGTGGGCGCCCACCAGGAACAGCAGCAGCGAGATCGCAAAGCGGATGCTGCCCGGATGGGTGGCCATGGCGCTGTGCCAGAACAGGCCATTGCAGGCCACCGCGAAGAACAGGCTGGTGAGCGCGATCAGCGCTTCGGTGGACAGCTGCGGCCGCCAGCTGCGCCAGCGTGCCAGCTCCACGAACCGTGTCGTGCGGGGTACCGATGCACTCATGCCCGCTCTCCCTGTGGCAGTGCCGGTTGGGTACTGCGCGATCGTTTCAGCAGCGGCTGCACCGCCAGATACAACAGCAGCGACACCAGCCAGCAGGTGGCCAGCGTCCACAGATCATGGGACAGGAAGTGCGCGCCGCGTAGCTGCTGGGACAGCCCGAATACCCCGCCCGCCACCAACCCGACCGCCAGCCCGCGCCAGCGCCAGGCCGGTCGCACCATCAGGGCGAAGAAGTACAGACTGATCCATGCGTATCCCGCGCTCGAATGGCCGGCAGGAAAACAGATGCCACGGGGCATGTCGTGCGGCCGTGAAGCGAACAGGCCGATGTACTCCCGCGCACCGCCGTAGCGGGCCAGGTCCCAGGGGCAATCCATGTTGGTCACCGACTTGAGCAGCGACACCACCCCGGTGCCCAGCGCCACCGCCAGCACCAGATACAGCAGTGGCCAGCGCCACGCGGCGGCGCGTTCGCTGCGCCAGGCATGCGTGCACAGCACGATCGCTGCCAGCGCTGCTGCCGTGCTCGTCCACTTGCCGACCTTGTGCACCAGATGGCTGGTGACCCAGGCGTTCTGCAGGGCCCAATGATGACCTTCGAGTCGATAGAACTGGTCGGCCAGCCATTGGTCGCCGCCGAAGCCCATCAACAGCGCGCTGGCCGCCAGGGTTGCCAGCAGCGGCAACCACAGATGGCCGCGCAGGAACTGCGCGACCGGGGAGGGGGCCACGTGGGAAAGGGCGACAGGAACGGCGGACGCTGAGGGCATGGGCGATTCAAAGGCGAATTGATTCGCGGCCATGGTCGTCAGCGGCGTGTCGGAGAKCAGTCGGAGCGATGTTGGACACAGGTTAAATGGGGGCCCTGTGCAGGCCTGCCATTCAGTCCGGCTCGTCTGTCGACACCGCATCACCCTGCAGATGCGAATGGCAATCGACACGCCACGCGGTGCCGGGCACCAGTTTCCAGCGGTTGCGATTGCTGCTGCCGATGTCGATCACCTGCGCGCGGTCCACGCAGGGGCTCATCGCCTCGTCCAGCACCAGCAGCCAGCGCGTCCGTGGTGCCAGTGCGAGCCAGGGACCGGCATCCTGCCACTGCTCGTCCCATGGCCGCTTGAAGCCGAACTCGGCAACCTTGCGATCGGCCTGCAGCAGGTTCTGTTCGCGCCAGGCCAGCAGGCCCAGCTCCCCATCCGGACCGATCCGCTGGCCGACCCGCTGCATCAGTGCCGATGCCGAACTGTAGGGATCCAGCGCGGGCATCAGCCCCCAGCCGTACAGATTCCACAGCAGGAATGACGTGATCACCACCAGCGCACCCGCGCGGCGCTGGCGCAGCCAGGCCATCACGCCGATCAGCACCCCCCCGAAACCCAGCATCCAGCTGCCGAGCAGCGGCAGCAGGCTGGCGGGCATCTCGCGCCGTGCCAGCTGCGCGTGTGCCCACGCACTGCCACTGAGCAGTTGCGTGCCGATGTACAGCGCGGCCACGGCGAGCAGGGCGACGTAGGCCAGCAGCAGCCAGCGGGCACCCGTCCTGCGCAAGAGCCCCGGCAGCAACGGCGCGGCAGCCACGCACAGCAGCGGCAGCATCGGGAAGATGTAGACCTCGCGCTTGCCGGGACTGGCGCTGAAGAACACCAGTACCAGCAACGACCAGCCCAGCAGCAGCCAGTAACGGCCGTCCAGGCGTTTGAGGCGCCGCCACCAGGCGGGCAGCAGCGCGGGCAGCAGCAGGCTGCCCGGCAGCCACAACGTGGCGATCACCTGCAGGTAGTACCAGGCCGGCTGCACGTGGTGCCAGGCGTTGGCATAGCGGGTGCCGGTCTGCTTGAACAACAGCTCGCGTGCGTAGGCCTGCAGGCTCGGCTCGGGATCGTTCAACAACGCGATACCCAACGGCGCCAGCCATACGGCCGTGCCGAGCAGGAAGGCCGGCAGCAGCCACCACAGGCTGCGCGCGCTTGCCGCGCCAGGCGGGCGTGGCTGATCGCGGCTGCGCCAGCGCCACAGCGCCCACGGCAGCAGCACCAGCAGCGGCAGGAAGCCCACGCCCTTGGTCACCGTGCCCAGCCCGGCGGCGAAACCGGCCAGCCACAGCGCGCCCAGGTTGCGACCCTCCAGCAGGTGGCGCAGCAGGCCCCACATCGCCAGCGTCGTCATCGCCACCAGCACCATGTCGATCTGCGCACGCTTGGCCATCAGGCCGAACTGCAGGCAGCTGAACAATGCGAGCACCGCCCACCACGCGACCCGCCGGTTCCACAGCCGTCGCGCCAGATCCCAGGTCAGCCACAGGGTCAGCAGGCCGGCCAGCAGCGAGGGCACCAGGAAGGCCAGGTTCCAGCCGCCAAACACGGTGTGGCTGGCGGCCTGCATCCACATGAACACCGGCGGCTTCTCGGCGTACAGCTCGCTGCCCCGATGCGGCAGCAGCCAGTTGCCGCTGTCCACCATCGCACGCGCGGCCAGCACGAAGCGCGGCTCGTCGGGCGGGGAKGGTTGGCGCATGCCGATACCGGCCAGCAGGGCCAGCACGATGCCCACGCAGACCAGGATCGGCCAGCGATGGCGCAGCAACGTTGCGTCGGGCATGTCGGCACTCTTCGGCTAAACCGCCACTGTCTCCCCGACAGCGTGGGAAAAGCGTCGAAACCGGCCCATTGCGACCGGATTCCGACATGGATCGGGCTACCATGCCCCGATCCGTTCACGAGAGTCTGCCATGCGGCTCCTGGTCATTGAAGACAACCGCCAGCTGGTCGCCAACCTGTTCGACTATTTCGAATCGCTGGGCCACGTGCTGGATGTCGCGCCCGACGGCGTCACCGGCCTGCACCTGGCGGTCAGCCATGCCTACGACGTCGTCATCCTGGACTGGATGCTGCCGCGCATGGAGGGCCCGGAAGTCCTGCGCCGGCTGCGTGCCGAGCACGGCTCGGAAGTGCCGGTAATCATGCTCACCGCGCGCGATGAGCTGCCCGACAAAATCGCCGGCTTCCGGGCCGGTGCCGACGACTACCTGACCAAGCCCTTCGCACTGCCCGAACTGGAAGTGCGCCTGGAAGCGCTGATGGTGCGCGCGCATGGGCGCAATCCGCGCAAGGTGTTGGAAGTGGCCGATCTCAAGCTGGATCTGGCCACGCTGGAGGCCTATCGCGACGGCAAGGTGCTGCACCTGTACCCGGCCTGCCGCAAGCTGCTGGAAGTGCTGATGCGTGCCAGTCCCGCGGCGGTGACCCGCCAGCAGCTGGAGTTCGCGCTGTGGGGCGATGAGCCGCCCGATGGTGACCTGCTGCGTTCGCACRTCTACGAACTGCGCCGCAGCGTGGATGGCGCCTCCGCGCAGAAGTTGATCCATACCTTGCCACGCGTCGGCTATCGGCTGGGCCTGATCGGCACGGAATCCAGCAATGAGACCGCGTAAGCCCGCACCGCTGCACCGCCGGCTGGTGTGGTGGTTGCTGGCGTACCTGGCCATGATCTCCATCGCCGTGTTCAGTGTGGGCAACTACGTGCATGAACATGCCGAGCATTCGGCGTGGCGCGCGCTGCTCAACTCCGAGCTGGACAGCATCGTCAACCATATCGAGCACGAACCGCATTACCGCTGGCAGGACTCGGACACGCTGCGGCTGTTCACCCTCGATGGCCGTGTGGGCGTTCCCGAAAGCTTGCGTACGCTGCATCCCGGGCTGCACGACGGGGTGATGGTCAACGATCGGGCCAGCGCGGTCATGATCCGCGATACCGACAAACTCGGCCGGCTGGCGCTGGTGCTGGACATCAACGACTTCCACGAACTGGAGGAATTCGCCACGCGCTGGGTGATGCTGGCCGGGGTGGTGATGATCATCGTGACCGTGCTGATGGCCTCCTTCGGCGTCAGTCGGCTGGTGCGGCCGTTGCGTTCGCTGGCCACGCGCATCGATCAGCTCAAGCCCGGCGTGCCGGGGCAGCGGGTGACCGTTGACCCGCGCGGCAGCTCGGAGCTGTATGTGATCGCCGCCGCGGTCAATGATTACCTGGCCCGCAACGAACAGTTCGTCGAGCGCGAGCGCGCCTTCATCACCACCACCAGCCACGAACTGCGCACGCCCATCGCGGTGATCACCGGCGCAGCCGAGCTGGCGTTGGGGCAGCCGGCGCTGCCGGACCGCGCGCGCGTGCAGATGCAGCGCGTGCACCGCACCGCGCAGGGTGTGGAGCAGCTGATCCAGCTGCTGCTGGTGCTGGCGCGTGATCCGGCGCGCCTGGCCGCACGCGGCGAGCGCATCGCACTGGATCAGCTGGTGCCGGACATCATCGAGGACCATCGCCACCTGATGGGCGACAAGGACCTGCGCATCGAAGTGGAGGGTCTGGCGCCGGCAGAGATCATCGCGCCGCTGGGCGTGGTGCAGGCGGCCATCGGTAACTTGCTGCGCAATGCGATCGAAAACAGCGGCCGCGGCACCATCCATATCCAGCTGTCGCGCGCGGCGGTGGTCACCCTGCAGGATCCCGGTCATGGCATGAGTCCGGAAGAAATCGCCGCCGTGCACGCGCGGATGGCACGCGGCGATCGCAACGAACAGAGCGGGATCGGTCTGGAACTGATCGCCAAGCTCTGCGACCACCTGGGGTGGGCGCTGCAGATCGAACCGTGCGCGCCGCGTGGCACGAAGGTGATCCTTGACCTGGGTGCGTCGCTTCCAGGCGCGTCCCCGCGTGCGATGACGTAATCGGACTGCCACGCGCGGTGCCGCCGCGTGGCATCGAGTGAAGATGATGTTAACCTCTGGAAAGGCGCCGCTTTATGCGGCGCTTTTTTTTCTTCGATCGACAGAGGATGGCGTCATGCCGACCGAAACCAGCACTGCACTGATCACCAATGACATTGTCGGCCTCGGCCTGATCGCCGCCACACTCGCGCTGATCTTCTGGGCCGCGAGCGGGCCGACCCCGCTGCTGAAAAAGATCTTCGCCTGGGTGCCGGCACTCCTGCTGTGCTATTTCATCCCGGCCATCTACAACACCGCCGGCATCATCGACGGCCACAACACCTCCCTGTACAACCCGATCGCACGCGACGTCCTGCTGCCGGCCGCGCTGGTGCTGCTGACGTTGTCGATCGACCTCAAAGGGGTGATGAAGCTCGGCCCCAAGCTGCTGGTGATGTTCTGTGCCGGTACGCTCGGCATCATGCTCGGTGCGATCGTGTCGTTCCAGCTGATGTCCTGGATCCATCCGGAAACCGTCGCCGGCGACACCTGGGCAGGCATGGCCGCCCTGGCCGGCAGCTGGATCGGCGGCGGCGCCAACATGGTGGCGATGCGCGAAGTGTTCGGCACCGACGCGACCACCTTCGGCCAATTCGCGGTGGTCGATGTGGCCTGTGCCAGCCTGTGGAYGGCGGTGCTGCTGTTCCTGGCCAACCGCGCCCCGCAGATCGACGCGCGCAACGGCGCCGACACCCGCGCCATCGATGAGATGAAGGCGCGGATTTCGGCCTACGAAGCGCAGAACGCGCGCATTCCCAGCCTGACCGACCTGATGGTGATCGTCGGTGTCGCGCTGGGCGGCGTTGGCCTGGCGCACGCCATCGCCGCGCCGCTGAGCGGCTGGTTCAAGGCCAATGTGAGCTGGGCCAGCCAGTTCAGCCTGGACAGTGCGTTCGTGTGGGTGGTGTTGCTGTCCACCGCGCTCGGCCTGGGCCTGAGCTTCACCCGCGCGCGGCGGTTGGAGTCGGCCGGTGCCTCGCGGCTGGGGACACTGTTCCTGTATTTCCTGATCGCCTGCATCGGCATGCAGATGGATCTGCTGTCGCTGCTGGATCGTCCGTGGCYGTTCGCGCTCGGCGCGATCTGGATGCTCACCCACATCCTGGTGCTGTGGATCGCGGCCAAGCTGCTGCGGGCGCCGCTGTTCTTCTTTGCCATCGGCTCGCAGGGCAACATCGGTGCGGCCGCCTCGGCACCGGTGGTGGCCGCCGCGTTCCATCCCTCGCTGGCGCCGGTCGGGGTGCTGCTCGGCACCGTCGGCTACGCCACCGGCACTGGCCTGGCGTATGTCACCGGCCTGRTCCTGAAATGGATGGCCGGGGCCTGATCGGCCCCGGGGAGTCGCCCGTCCCGGACGAATTCCGGGGCGGCGACGCGCGCGGTTGGCCGTGCCGGCCGCTGGCCCGCGCGCCGCCGCTGCCCTCCTCAAGGCGATGCCGGCCACCTGGTTCGTCAACGATACCGATTGCCTGGACAGCGTCTACCGGCTGCAGCGCGGTCAGGGCTACGTCGATCGGATGGGCGCGGCCAACAACGCGAAGGTGACGTCGAGCGCGGTAACGCTTACCGGATGGCCCCATGAAAAACGGCGGCGCTTTCGCGCCGCCGTCGGTGTCTTCAACGAGGCATCCGCTTCAACAGCAGCGGCCACCGTTCCTGCCCCCGTAACGCGCCTCCTGGCGCTCGCGGAAGAAGGTCTTGTAGTCCATCGGTACGCGGTCGGGGTGGTTTTCCAGCACGTGGCGCACGTAGTTGTCGTAGTCGGGAATGCCGCAGCACAGGCGTGCGGTCTGCACCAGGCGCCGCCACAGTCGGCGGTGCGCCTGGTACTGGCCAACGGGAACCAGTTCGGTACTCATCACAGGTCTGCCATCTGGTGTGGCTGTAGCGCCACGTACGGGGTTTCCTTGTCGCTGCGCTGCGGATTGCGGCGCGCCTGCACGATGGTCTTGATCGCATAGAACAGGATCGAGAACACCACGAACAGGAACAGCACGGTCAGGCTCGTGTTGACGTAGGCGTTGACCACGATCTGATGCATCTGGTCCAGGCTCTTGGCCGGCGCGGTGATGGTGCCGGTGGCGATCGCATCCTGGAACTTGTGCGCCTGGGCCAGGAAGCCCTGGGCCGGGTTCTTGTCGAAGATCTTGATCAGCCCGGCGTACGTGGTGCAGATCAGCAGCCACACCGCCGGCACGCCGGTCACCCAGGCAAAGCGCTCGCGCTTCATCTTGAACAGCACCACCGTGCCCAGCATCAGCGCGATGCCGGCCAGCATCTGGTTGGAGATGCCAAACAGCGGCCACAGGGTCTGGATGCCGCCGAAGGGATCCTTGACGYCGGTGTACAACAGGTAGCCCCACAGCGCCACGCAGCCTGCGGTGGCGATGATGTTCGCCGTCCACGACTCGGTCTTCTTCAGCGCCGGCACGAAGTTGCCCAGCAGGTCCTGCAGCATGAAGCGACCGGCACGGGTCCCGGCATCGACCGCGGTCAGGATGAACAGCGCTTCGAACAGGATCGCGAAGTGGTACCAGAACGCCATCATCGCGTTGCTGCCGCTGGGAATGGCCTGGTGCAGGATCTGCGCGATACCCACTGCCAGCGTCGGTGCGCCACCGGCACGGTGCAGGATGGTCGGCTCGCCGATGGCCAACGCGGTGGCTTCCAGCTGCTCGGGGGTGATCGCAAAGCCCCAGGTGGTGGAGATGTAGTGCGCGGCCGATACAGCGTCCGGACCGATCACCGATGCCGGGCTGTTCATGGCGAAGTAGATGCCCGGATCGATGATCGAGGCCGCCACCAGTGCCATCACCGCGACGAAGGATTCCATCAGCATGCCGCCGTAGCCGATGTAGCGCATGTGGCGCTCATTGGCCAGCAGCTTGGGCGTGGTGCCCGAGGCGATGAGTGCGTGGAAGCCGGACACCGCGCCGCAGGCGATGGTGATGAACAGGAACGGGAACATGCCGCCCTTCCACACCGGGCCGTCGCCGCTGGCCGCGAACTGGGTCAATGCCGGCATCTTCAGTTCCGGCATCACGATCAGGATGCCGATCGCCAGCGCCACGATGGTGCCGATCTTGAGGAAGGTGGACAGGTAGTCGCGGGGTGCCAGCAGCAGCCACACCGGCAGCACCGAGGCGACGAAGCCGTAGCCGATCAGCATCCAGGTGATCTGGATGCCGGTGAAGGTGAAGGCCGGGCCCCAGACCGGATCGGCGGCGACCTTGCCGCCGAACCAGATCGCGGCCAGCAGCAGGATCAACCCGACCACCGAAATCTCGCCGATCTTGCCGGGGCGGATGTAGCGCATGTACACGCCCATCATGATCGCGATGGGCATCGTCGCAATCACCGTGAACATGCCCCACGGACTCTCGGCCAGGGCCTTGACCACCACCATCGCCAGTACCGCCAGGATGATGATCATGATCAGGAACGCGCCGAACAGCGCGATGGTGCCGGGCACCTGGCCCATTTCCTCGCGGACCAGGTCACCCAGCGAGCGCCCGTTGCGGCGGCTGGAGATGAACAGGACCATGAAGTCCTGCACCGCCCCGGCCAGCACCACGCCGACCACCAGCCACAGCAGGCCGGGCAGGTAGCCCATCTGTGCGGCGAGCACCGGGCCGACCAGCGGACCGGCACCGGCGATGGCGGCGAAGTGGTGGCCGAACAGCACGTGTTTGTTGGTCGGGACATAGTCCAGGCCATCGTTGTTGAGCACCGCCGGGGTGGCCCGGGTCGGGTCGAGCTGCATCACCTTGTCGGCGATGAACAGGCTGTAGAAGCGGTAGGCGATCAGATAGATCGACACTGCGGCGACGACGATCCACAACGCATTGATGTGTTCGCCACGGCGCAATGCAACCACGCCCAGACAGAACGCGCCGAGCAGCGCGAGCGCCGCCCAGCCGAGCTTGGAAAAACCTTTCATGAGATTGCGTCTCCCTGGAGATCGTCGTAAGAGTCTGCCCTGGCACCGGCGGGGTCAATGCAAAGGCGGCCGCTTGCCGCTAGTACTTTGGTCGTAGGTCGCAACGTGGACCACGTAACGGCACGGCCATGCGGCCGGTCCAGCGTGCTGCCTGCACGGTGCGCGAACGCTATCGCTGGAACAATCGGTTGCGGCCGTGGCGGTTGGCCCCCGGGCCGTGTGCGCCCATCTTGTTGGCTGGAGACCTTCTTGCTGGAGTTCAGATGAGCAGCCCAACCCCCGTGCGCGTGGAGCGCACCATCCGTGGCATGGCCACCTCCGACGGTGCCGGCGTACGCCTGACCCGCGTGATCGGCGGCCCGTCGCTGCCCGACCTGGACCCGTTCCTGCTGCTGGATGAATTCGGCACCGACCGTGCCGAGGATTACCTCGCCGGTTTCCCCAGTCATCCGCACCGGGGCTTCGAGACGGTCACCTACATGCTCGACGGGCGCATGCGGCACAAGGACAACCACGGCAACGAAGGCCTGCTTACCCCGGGCAGCGTGCAGTGGATGACCGCCGGGCGTGGGCTGGTGCATTCGGAGATGCCCGAGCAGGAATCGGGGCAGATGCGCGGCTTCCAGCTCTGGGTGAACCTGCCTGCCCGCGACAAGATGACCGACCCGAAGTACCAGGAATTCGCGCCGGAGCGCATTCCGGTCGCCACGCCTGCCGACGGCGTGCAGGTGAAAGTGATCGCCGGCCAGGTCGGTGACGTGGCCGGGCCGATCGTGCAGCCGGCGACCGATCCGGTCTACCTGGACATCACCCTGGCCGCAGACGCGCGCTGGGAGTACACCCTGCCCGAAGGGCACAACGCGTTTGCCTACGTCTTCGAAGGCGGGTTGTCGGTAGGGCAGGGCGAGGATGCGCGCCCCATCGCGCGCCAGGAGCTGGCGGTGCTGGGCGGTGGCGAGCTGCTGCAACTGCAGGCCGGCGCCGAGGGTACGCGGTTGATTCTGGTGGCCGGGCGCCCGCTGCGCGAACCGGTGATGCGCCACGGTCCGTTCGTGATGAACACCCGGCAGGAACTGATGCAGGCCTTCGTCGATTTCCAGGAAGGCCGCTTCTGAGGCCAGCGTCACGGGGTAGAGCCGAGCCATGCTCGGCTGCTTTCCGTTCCGATGCCGCCATCGCGGGCAGGAGCAGGGCAGGATGACACCCCGCGCCGGGCACGCCCCGGCGCGCCCGGTGAAGCTGAGGCCGCGGGTGAAGTGCGGGGATGGCGGCATCATCCCCATCCTCCTCAGCGACCTGCGGCAACCGCGGTCGGATTCAGATTCATCCCCTGGGTCAGCGTCTGCAGCGACCCCAGCTCCTGCGCGTCGCCGGCATACAGCGCGATCTGCGCATAGCGGTTCTTGTCGAACTTCACCACGGTGATGCGGCGGTTCTCGTAGCCCGGCGGCTGCTGGCCGCCCAGGTCAGGCTGGTACCAGTACAGCGATTCGCCAGCGAACAGGCCCTTTTCCTGGCGCAGCGGGCGGCTCAGCGGCAGCTCCGGGTTGCGCGCGCTGAGGATCAGGCTGAGCACTTCGCGGCCGTCACCGGTGCTGGCCTTGCACAGCAGCAGATCGGCCTGCGCCTGCTGCTGCCATTGCAGGCCGCTGCTGGCAGGAAGGGACGGACATTCGGTCGGCGACTGGGCCGACGCGGCCGCAGCGGACAACGACAGGCTCAGGCACAGGGCAGCGCGCAGGATGTTCATTGGTTCCCCCAAGGTCGGAATGGCCGCGCGTTGGCCTGGCAGGACGTTCCGGTGGCCGCAGACAACCCTGGCCGACGTTGCGCATTTCCCCATGCGCGTCCCGGAAGCGCCCATCGCCAAGTGACGGCGTGGTGATCTCGACCTTAACGGAATGTGACTTGATCTACAAATAACTGTTTCAGGTGATCCGGACTGAGCCGGGATCCGCATTGGCAGACCCCGGCCGTTGCCCTTCATCGCGGTTCTGCACCGATCCATTTATAGGCGATGCCACCGATCAGCCCCCCCAGCAGCGGGGCCAACCAGAACAGCCACAGCTGGCCGAGCGCGCCACTGCCTGCAAACACCGCCACGGCCGTGGAGCGTGCCGGATTCACCGAGGTGTTGGTCACCGGGATGCTGATCAGGTGAATCAGGGTCAGGGCCAGGCCGATCGCGATCGGGGCGAAGCCAGCCGGCGCACGACCGTGGGTGGCGCCCATGATGACCACCAGGAAGAACGCGGTGAGCACCACTTCGCACAGGAACGCGGCGGCGATGCTGTAGCCACCGGGCGACAGCGCGCCATAGCCGTTGATGGCGAACGCTCCGGCCTGGCTGCCATCAATGGCGAAGCCGGGCGCGCCGGAGGCGATCTGCAGCAGGATGAAGCCGGCCAACAGGCCGCCCAGCACCTGGGCCACGATGTAGGGCAGCAGGTCGCGGCCGGGGAAGCGGCCGCCGGCCCAGAGACCGACGCTGACCGCAGGATTGAAGTGCGCGCCGGACACGTGGCCGAACGCGTAGGCACCGGTGAGGACGGTCAGGCCGAAGGCCAGGGCGACACCGAGAAAGCCGATGCCCAGTGGATTGCCATCACCGCCGAACGTGGCCGCCAGCACGGCGCTGCCGCAGCCGCCCAACACCAACCAGAACGTGCCGAGGAACTCCGCGGCCAGACGTTTGCCCATGCTCATGGATCGTTCTCCACCAGACGCCCGAGGCGGGCAGGCAGACCGTAGCTGAATCGCGGTTCATCAGAGTGAACGTGGCGTCAAGGTGCCGACGAACGGTGGGCGGTCAATACGCCGGCAGCGGGATGAATTCCTTGTCATCGCCGGGAATGCTGCCGAACCGGCCGGCCTCCCAGTCGTGCTTGGCCTGCTCGATGCGTTCCTGCGAGCTGGAGACGAAATTCCACCACAGGTGACGGGGGGCATCGAGCGGTTCGCCGCCCATCAGCATCGCCTTGACCGGCGTCTTGGCGCGCMGCCGGCCGCGCGCGTTATGTTCGGGAATGATCAGGTGCTGGGCAGGCACGTCCACGCCGTCCAGCTGCGCCTCGCCTTCGAGGATGTAGAGCGAGCGTTCCACATGCCCGGTATCCAGGTCGATTTCCGCACCCGGGTCCAGGTCGATGGCCACGTTGAGGGTGTCGGCGAAGACCTTCACCGGGGATTCTTCGCCATAGGCGCGGCCGGCGATGATGCGCAGCCAGGCGCCGTCACGGCGCTGCTGGGGCAGGGTGGCGGCGGCGTGGTGGTAGAAGGCCGGTTCGGTTTCTTCGGCGCTTTTGGGCAGGGCCAGCCAGGTCTGCATACCGTGGATGGGGTGATCGTGCTCGCGTTCCGGCGGCGGGGTGCGTTCGGAATGCGCGATGCCGCGGCCGGCGGTCATCCAGTTGACGTCGCCGGGGCGGATGACCTGGTCCGAGCCGAGGGTGTCGCGATGGCCGATCGCGCCGGACCAGAGGAAGGTGACGGTGGCCAGACCGATGTGCGGGTGCGGGCGGACGTCGATGCCGGTACCGGGCCCGAGGATGGCCGGGCCCATCTGGTCGACGAACACGAACGGGCCGACGCTTCGCGCCTGCAGGGTCGGCACGGCGCGGCGCACCTGCAGGCCGCCGATGTCGTGGACGCGGGGGGCGATGATGGTGGTCATGCGGGCTTTCTCGCTGGCGTGGGCAGGGGTGCAGGATGGCATGCAGGGGATCCCGCCGCATGCCCCAAACGGGTAACAGGGTGTTGCGCTGAGCGCCCCAAAAAAGCAGGGTTCTTCTGCCTTCCGCGTGGCAGGCAGAAGCGTGCTTTGACGCTTTCCAGGCGCGGTGGTCGGTGGRTCGGKCGCTGGGCTCCATGCCCTTTCCGGCGACGCCCCCGGCGCCGGCCTGCGGCCGCCGCCTCCTCCTCTATTTCGCCTCCAAGGGCATGGGCACCCAGCGCCCGACCCACCGACCAAGGCCAGAAAAGCCTCGCTTCCCGCTGCGTACCGCAAGCCCAGCCCCGTCGCGGCCGGTAGGCCCCTGGGCAAAATAAAGGAGGAGGCCGCCCTGCGGCCGGGGGACATTTGCACCAGGGGCCTACCGACCGCGACGGGGCCCACACGCTCGCGACAGACCCGAGCGAAGACGCCACCAGACTCCCACTACGCCTGGAACAACCGACAACGCGCACATCGCCGTGCCGTCTCAATGGCGGTTGGAACAAGACGCCCCCGCCAGTGGGAGAAGAACCAAAAACAACGCCACCTTTCGGTGGCGTCGTCATTGCATCGTTGTCGGCAGGAAACTCAGATCACCGGCTCACGCAACACGGCATCGTCCCAGCCCGGGCGCGGGGCGAAGCGATCGCCGTGGCGCTGCTGCAGCACCTTCAAACGTTCCACCAGCGCATCGGCGCCGGTGGCGCGGATGTACTGGATCGGACCGCCGCGGAACGGCGCGAAACCGGTGCCGAAGATCACGCCGGCATCGAGTAGGTCGGCGTCGGCGACGACGCCGTCGTGCAGGCAGGCCACCGCTTCGTTGAGCAGCGGCAGGATCAGGCGGTCTTCGAGGTCGGCCGGGGCCTCGTAGTTGGACGGCACGTCGGTTTTCTGCGCGCGGCCGTTCTCCCATTTGTAGATGCCCTGGCCATCCTTCTTGCCGCGCTTGCCCTGCTCGACGGTCTGCAATGCGGCCGGAATCTGCAGGCCCAGGAACGGCGCAAGTTCCTTGCCCACGCCGGCAGCGACGTCCAGGCCGACGGTGTCGAGCAGTTCGATCGGGCCCATCGGCATGCCGAACTTCACCGCGGCCTTGTCGATGACGGGACCGGGAATGCCCTCGGCGTACGCGGTGGCCGCCTCCAGCATGTACGGGAACAGCACGCGGTTGACCAGGAAGCCCGGGGTGCCGGCCACCGGCACCGGGAACTTGCCCAGCGCCTTGCAGAACGCGGCCAGGCGACGTTCGGTGTCCGGCGCCATGCCGTCGTGATGGATGATTTCCACCAGCGGCATCTGCGCGACCGGGTTGAAGTAGTGCAAGCCGGCGAACTGCGCCGGGCGCTCGATGTGGTCGCGCAGTTCGAGCAACGGGATCGAGGAGGTGTTGGTGGTCAGCAACGCATCGGCCTTCATCTTCGGCTCCAGCGTCTGGTACAGCGACCGCTTGGCCTGCGGGTCTTCGATGATGGCCTCGATCACCAGGTCGGCCAGCGCGACACCCTCACCGGCGAGGTCGGCCTTGAGGCGGGCGGCCACGGCCGGACGCTTGCTGTCGTCCTTCACTTTCTTGGCGAACAGCGCCTGCGCGCGTTCCATCGCCGGATCGATGAAGCGCTGCTCGCGATCCTGCAGGGTCACGTTGAAGCCCTTGAAGGCCGACCACGCAGCGATGTCGCCGCCCATCACGCCGGCGCCGACCACGTGCACGTGGCTGATGCCGTGGTCCTTGCCACCCAGTGCCTTGAGGCGCTCGGTGAGGAAGAAGATGCGGATCAGGTTGCGTGCGGTCGGCGTGCTGGCCAGCTTCACCACCGCGCGACGTTCGGCGTCCAGGCGGGTCTGGATCGGGCTGCCACCGGTGCGTGCCCAGGTGTTGATCAACGCATACGGGGCCGGGTAATGCTCCTTGCGCGCCTTGCGGGCGACCTGCTTGGCCATCTGCGGGGCCAATAGCTTCCGCGCCAGCCAGGTGTTGGTCGCCCACGCGGTGGCGCGCTGCTTGAACGGGCGGGTGGTACCGGTCAGCGCGAGTGCAACCGCCGTATCCAGCAGTACCGCCGGGGCGACGACCTTGTCGACCAGGCCGATGCCGCGCGCGGCCGACGCCGAGAGGGTGCGGCCGGTCAGCATCATGTCCATTGCCGCCGGTGCGCCCACCAGTTGTGGCAGGCGCGAGCTGCCACCCCAACCGGGGAAGATGCCCAGCTGCGTCTCCGGCAGACCGATGCGGGTGGAAGCGTCATTGGAGGCCACGCGGTAACGGCAGGCCAGTGCCAGCTCGGTGCCGCCGCCCAGGCAATGGCCGTGGATCGCCGCGACGGTCGGGCAGGGCAGTTCGGCCAGCTTCTGGTAGGTGCTCTGGCCGCGGCGGATGGCGTCATTGACGGTGCCGCGGCGGTCGAATTCCTGGAACTCCTTCAGGTCGGCACCGGCGATGAACCCGGCCGGTTTGATCGACTGGAGGACCACCGCCTTGGGCGGGTCCATCGCGATGCGTTCGATCAGGTCGCCCAGTTCCAGCAACACGTCCTGGGACATCGCGTTGACGCTGCTGTCCTGGCGGTCGAGGCTGAGCACCACGACAC
>NZ_JBFULO010000035.1:0-18318 GCF_054049855.1 Stenotrophomonas sp. P5_B8
CTGAACGCACTTGGAGATGTTGGCCGCGGCCGACTGCGCGCACACCACCAGGTGCGCGTGCACCTCCAGGCGTACGCCGGTCATGCCGACCGGGTTGCGGATGCCTTCCTGCGAATCGTCCAGCACGTACTCGCGCGGGATCGCGTGCAGGATCTTCTGGTCGGCCGGGATCGCCACGGCCTTGGCCGCATCGAGCACGCGGTCCAGGTCGCCCCAGGTCACTTCACCGTCGCGTATCGGCACGATGCCCGGCGAGTTCTTGCACTGCACGTGGTTGCCGGAGATCGAGGCATACACCGAGCGGATTTCGCAGCCGGCCATCAGCTCGGCCTCTTCGACCGCGCGCTGGATGGACTGCACCGTCGATTCGATATCCACCACCACGCCGCGCTTGAGCCCGCGCGATTCGTGCGAGCCGATGCCGATGACCTCGATCGGATTGCCCGGCGAATACTCGCCGACCAGCGCCACCACCTTGGAGGTGCCGATATCCAGTCCGACGATCAGTGATTTGTCACCCTTGCGATTCATGTCCTGTCCTGCGCCGGTTTCGGCGCGGTTGCGGCCGGGGTACCCCAGCTCAGCGTGAAGCCATTGGTATATCGGAGGTCGGCGCGTTCGATCGGCGCCTGCGGGTTGGCCAGCTGCGGCAGCACGCGCACGAACCGCTGCAGGCGAGAGCGTGCGTCATCGCGGCCGACCACCACTTCGGTGCCGTTGCTGAGCAGCAGCGACCAGCTGCCGCGGGCATCCATGGTGACCCGCTTGACGTCCACCCCGGCCGGCGCAAACAGCGCACGTGCATCGTTGTAGAGCGCCACCACTTCTTCGGTCTGCGAGTCCGGGCCGTCCAGGTCGGGCAGCTGCAGGTCCTGCAGTTTCTTGGGGGTGGCAAACAGCTTGCCCTGCTCGGACAGCAGGCGGTCCTGGCCCCAGCGCGCGAACGGCTTGTGCTCGACCAGGCTGATTTCCAGCACGTCCGGCCACTGCTTGCGCACCTGCGCGCTTTCCACCCACGGCAGCTTTTCGATGGCGTCCTGCGCATCCTGCAGCTTGACCGCGAAGAACCCGGCCTTGGCATACGGCAGTACCACCTGCTGCAGCTGTTCGGCCGGCACCCGCTTGAACTCGGCGTGCACGCGCAGCTTGGCCAGCGGCCAGCGTTCGGCACCGACCCAGCCGTTGAGCACCGCCACCACGGGCAGCGCTACGACCGACAGGGCCAGCAACCAGACGAAGATGCGCAGCACCGCGTTCATGCGTGGGCACGCTCCCTGTCCAGCTCCTGCAGGTGGGTCGGCAGGGTCTGTTCCAGCACGCGCCAGACCAGCTCCTCGAAGCCGATGCCAGCCTGCGCGGCAGCCTTGGGTACCAGCGAGTGGCTGGTCATGCCCGGCGCGGTGTTCACTTCCAGCAGGTGGAAGCGGCCGCTGTCGCGGTCGCGCATCACGTCCACCCGACCCCAGCCGTGGCAACCGGCGGCCTGGAAGGCGGCCAGCGCGACGCGGCGGATGTCGGCTTCGTCATCGCCGTCCAGGCCGGGGCACAGGTACTGGGTGTCCTCGGCGATGTACTTGGCGTTGTAGTCGTACCACTGGCCCTTGGGCACGATACGGATCGACGGCAGGGCCTGGTCGCCCAGGATCGCCACGGTGAGTTCGTCGCCCACCACCATCTGTTCCATCAGCAGCTGGCCGTCGTAGCGCGCGGCCAGGGCCACGGCGTCGGCGAGGCCGGCGGCGTCGGTGACCCGGCTGATGCCCACGCTGGAGCCTTCATTGGCGGGCTTGACCACCACCGGCAGGCCGAGTTCGGCAGCGGCGGCGTGCACGTCCACGCCCTCCACCAGCTTGACGTAGCGCGGCGTGGGCAGGCCCAGCGACAACCACACCTGCTTGGTGCGGATCTTGTCCATGCTCAGCGCAGAGCCAAGCACCTTGGAGCCGGTGTACGGCACGCCGAAGGCGTCCATCAGCCCCTGCACGATGCCGTCCTCACCGCCGCCGTTGTGGCCGTGCAGGATGTTGAATACGCGGTCGAAACGCTTTTCCACCAGTGCCAGCGCCAGCGCCGGGATGCCATCCACGGCCACCGCGTCGACGCCGCGCGCGCGCAGCGCGGCGATCACGTTGCGCCCCGAGTCAAGCGACACCTCGCGTTCGCTGGAGGTACCGCCAAGCAGCACCGCGACGCGGCCGAACACGGCCGGGTCGGTGACACGCAGCGACGGGAAGAAGATCGGGTTCATGCCGCCGGGGTCTCCGTGAATCCTTCGGTTGCGATCAGCTGCGCCACGTGGCCGATGTCGCCGGCGCCCATCAGCAGCAGCAGGTCGCCGTCCTGCAGCACGTCGGGCAGCACGTGCGACAGCTCGGCGGTATGGCCCACCACGACCGGCTCGCTGCGGCCGCGCGCACGGATGGCGCGCGCCAACGAGCGCGAGTCGGCGCCCGGGATCGGCGCTTCGCCGGCCGGGTAGACCTCGCTCAGCACCAGCGCGTCCACTTCGGACAGCACCGCGGCAAAGGCATCGAACTGGTCGCGGGTACGGCTGTAGCGGTGCGGCTGGAACGCCACCACCAGGCGCTGGTCCGGCCAGCCGCCACGGGCGGCCGCGAACACCGCCGCCAGCTCGCGCGGGTGGTGACCGTAGTCGTCGATCAAACGCACACGGGCGCCGGTGTGGGTGGTGACGATGCCCAGGTCATTGAAGCGGCGACCGATGCCGGCAAAGCTTTCCAGCGCACGGGCAATGGCGTCCGGGGCGACGCCCAGCTGCCAGCCCACGGCGGCGGCGGCCAGCGCGTTGAGCACGTTGTGCGCGCCCGGCAGCGCCAGCGTGACCGGGTAGCTGCTGCCTTCGGGCAGGCGCAGGGTGAAGCGCATGCGCGGTCCATCCTGGACCACGTTCTCGGCGCGCACGTCGGCGTTGCTGCTCATGCCATAGCTCATGACATGGCGCGGGGTCTGTGCGGCCAGCGCGGCCACTTCCGGATCGTCGATGCACAGCACGGCCAGGCCGTAGAACGGCAGGCGCTGCAGGAACTCGGCAAAGGCGGCCTGGACGCGGGCGAAATCGTTGCCGTAGTTTTCCAGGTGATCCGAATCGATGTTGGTGATCACCGACACCAGCGGGTTCAGGCGCAGGAAGCTGCCATCGCTTTCATCGGCTTCGGCCACCAGCCACTGGCCACTGCCCAGCTTGGCGTTGGCACCGGCGGCCAGCAGCTGGCCACCGATCACGAAGGTCGGGTCCAGCCCGCCTTCGCTCAGCACCGCGGCCGTGAGGCTGGTGGTGGTGGTCTTGCCGTGGGTACCGGCCACCGCGATGCCGCGGCGGAAGCGCATCAGTTCGGCCAGCATGGCCGCACGCGGCATGATCGGAATGCGCTGGCTGCGCGCTTCCATCAGCTCGGGGTTGTCATCGCGGATCGCGCTGGACACCACCACGCAGTCGGTGCCGAGCACGTTGGCCGCCGAATGGCCGCGCATCACGCGCGCACCGAGGCTGGCCAGGCGACGGGTCGCGGCGTTGTCGGCGTTGTCCGAACCGGACACTTCATAGCCCAGGGTCAGCATCACTTCGGCGATGCCGCTCATGCCGGTGCCGCCGATGCCGACGAAGTGCACGCGCGGGAAGGCGCGCACCAGGTCGTTGGTGTCGTGCAGGCGACGGATCATGCGCGGCCTCGCGTCAGGCGTGCGCGGTGGCGCATAGCGGTCTTCATTTGGATTCCTCGAGGATGATGTCGGCGATGCGCTCTGCGGCATCGACCTTGGCCAGGGCACGCGCGGCATTGGCCATCTGCATGCGTCGGTCGGAATTTTCGGACAATTCGCGCAGCACGCCTTCAAGATGCGTGGCCAGCGTTTCATCCTGCTTCAGCAACACGGCCGCGCCGCGCTCGACCAGATACTCCGCATTGCGGGTCTGGTGATCGTCGACCGCGGCGGCGAAGGGCACCAGCACGCTGCCGACACCGACCGCGCACAGCTCAGCCAGGGTCGAGGCGCCGGAACGGCACACCACCAGGTCGGCCCAGGCGAAGGCCTCGGCCATGTCGGCGATGAAGGCCTCCACGCGCGCCTCGACACCGGCATCGCGGTAAGCCGCCAGCGCTTCGGCATGCAGCTTCTCACCGCTCTGGTGACGCACCTCGATGGCGACGCGGCTGCCCAGTGCTGCCAGCGCCTGCGGCACCGCGTTGTTCAATGCGCGCGCGCCCTGGCTGCCGCCGAGCACCAGCAGGCGCAGCGGTCCCTGGCGGTTGGCCAGGCGCATGTCAGGCGGTGTGATCGCGGCGATCTCGGCACGCACCGGGTTGCCCACCGCTTCCTCGCGCTGGGCGAAGCTGCCCGGGAACCCGGTCAGCACGCGGCGCGCGAAGCGCGACAGGACGCGGTTGGTCAGGCCCGGCGCGCGGTTCTGCTCGTGTACCAGCAGCGGCAGACCATGCAGGCGCGCGGCCAGGCCGCCCGGGCCGGAGGCGAAGCCGCCGAAGGCGATCACCGCGCGCGGCTGGCGGTCGCGGATCAGGAAGCCGGCCGCGCGCACCGCACGCAGCAGGCGTGCCGGTGCGGCGAGCAGGGCCAGCTTGCCCTTGCCACGCAGGCCACTGATGGCCAGCGTATCGATGTGGATGTCGTGCGGCGGCACCAGGCGCGTTTCCATGCCGCCGTCGCTGCCCAGCCAGGTCACCGGAATGCCGCGCGCGCGCAGCACCCCGGCCACGGCCAGGCCGGGGAAGATGTGCCCACCGGTGCCGCCGGCCATGATCATCACCGGACGCGGGGAAGAAGTCGGGCGGGTGCTCATCCCATCCTCCCCAGGGTCGGTTCGATGCGCTGCTGCATGCGGCTGGTGCCCCGTGGCGAGCTGTCACGCGGGGTGCCGTCGCGCGGGGTACCTTCCTGCATGGCAGCCGCCACGGCCGACGCGCTCGGCGCCCTGCCCGGCTCGGCGGCGATCGGCTCCTCGCCTTCGGCCACGTGCATGCGCACGGCCTGGCGGCGCTCGGCGCGATCCAGTTCATAGGACACGCGCAGCAGCAGGCCCATCGCCACGCAGGTCATCAGCACGCTGGAACCGCCGGCGGAGATCAGCGGCAGGGTCAGGCCCTTGGTCGGCAGGATGCCGAGGTTGACCCCGATCGAGACGAAGCTCTGCATGCTCACCCACAGGCCGATGCCGAAGGCGATGTAGCCGGAGAAGTGCCGCTTCATTTCCACGCAGCGCATGCCGATCCAGAACGCGCGGCCGGCCAGCAGCGCGTACAGGCCCACGATCAGGCAGGTACCGAGGAAGCCCAGTTCTTCGGCGGTGACCGAGAAGATGAAGTCGGTGTGCGCTTCGGGCAGGTAGTAGAGCTTCTGCACCGAATTGCCCAGGCCCACGCCGGTCCATTCGCCGCGGCCCACGGCCATCAGCGCGTTCGACAGCTGGTAGCCGTCGCCCTGCTGGTCGGCCCACGGGTCCCAGAAGGAGGTGATGCGGCGCATGCGGTAGGGTTCGATGATCGCTAGCGCGCTCATCGCCACCAGGCCGAACACGATCGGCATCGACATGCGCGGCAGGTTCACCCCGCCCAGCACCAGCATGCCGGCGGTGATCGCCAGCAGCAGGGTCGACGAGCCGAAGTCCGGCTGCAGCAGCAACAGCACCACCAGCGCACCGGCCACGCCGAGCGGCTTGAGCATCGCCGGCCAGGTTGCGTTGACCTCGTCGCGGAAGCGCACCAGGTAGCTGGACAGCCACACGATGTAGAGCACTTTGACCGCTTCGACGGTCTGGAACTTGGAGAAGCCCAGGTTGATCCAGCGGCGGGCACCGTTGACGCTGCTGCCCAGGCCGGGGATGAACACCACCACCAGCAGCGCGAAGCAGCCCAGCAGCAGCACCTGGTTGTACTGCTCGATGGTCTTGAGCTCGGTGCGCATGGCGATGATGGCCAGCACGATGCCCACCGCCAGGAAGATCAAGTGGCGGTTGAGGTAGTAGAACGGACTGCTCATCAACGCGATCGAGCTGGACGCGACCATCACCACGCCCAGCCCGGTGAGCGTGATGATCGCGCCCAGCAGCCACTTGTCGAAGTGGCCTCCGATGGCTTCAAGGCGGGTTGCCTGGCGCGACAGATCATTCATCAGCGGACCTTCAACGTGGCCAGGCCGATCAGCACCAGCACCACCGAGATGATCCAGAAGCGCACGATCACGCGCGGCTCCGGCCAGCCCTTCAGCTCGAAGTGGTGGTGGATCGGGGCCATGCGGAACACGCGCTTGCCGGTGAGCTTGAACGAGGCCACCTGGATCATCACCGACAGGGTCTCGATGACGAACACGCCGCCCATGATCACCAGCACCAGTTCCTGGCGGGTGATCACCGCGATGGTGCCCAGCACCGCACCCAGCGCCAGCGCGCCGATATCGCCCATGAAGACCATGGCCGGATAGGTGTTGAACCACAGGAAGCCCAGGCCTGCCCCGGCAATCGCCGCGCAGATGATCACCAGTTCACCGGCACCGGGAATCTGCGGGATCTGCAGGTAGCTGGAGAACACCACGTTGCCCGAGGCGTAGGCGAACACGCCCAGCGCGCAGGCCACCAGCACGGTCGGCATGATCGCCAGGCCATCCAGGCCGTCGGTCAGGTTGACCGCGTTGGAGAAGCCGACGATCCAGAAGTAGGCGATGGCCACGAAGCTGATCCCGGCCAGCGGCAGCGCCACCGACTTGAACATCGGGATGTAGAAGGTCAACGCCGCCGGGACATCGGCGGTGTAGAACAGGAACAGCCCGGCGGCCAGGCCGAAGATCGACTGCAGCAGGTACTTCCAGCGCGACTTCAGGCCGTTCGGGTCGCGGCGCACGATCTTGATCCAGTCGTCGTACCAGCCGATGGCGCCGAAGCACAGCATCACCGCCAGCACCACCCACACGTAGCGGTTGCGCAGGTCGGCCCACAGCAGCACCGACAGGGTGATGGTCAGCAGGATCAGCGAACCGCCCATGGTCGGCGTGCCGGCCTTGGAGAAGTGGGTCTGCGGTCCGTCGGTGCGGATTGGCTGGCCGCCCTTGAACTGGGCCAGCTTGCGGATCATCGCCGGGCCCAGCCACAGCGACAGGAACAGCGCGGTCAGCGCAGCGAGGATGCCGCGCAGAGTCAGATAGCCGAACAGCCCGAACAGGCTCTCCAACTGCTGCAACCATCGGGCCAGTTCAAGCAACATTGGGGCTTTCCTCTCCTCGCGCCAGCAGCGCTTTTACAATTTTGTCCATGGCACTGCCGCGCGAACCCTTGACCAGGCAGCGCACGCCAGCGTGCAGTTCGTCGCCGAGCGCGGCGGCCAGCGTGTCGTGGTCGGCGAAGTGCCGCCCGCCCTCGCCGAACGCGGTCGATGCGGCCGCACTGAGCGTGCCCAGCGTGTACAGGCGCTTGAGCCCGGCATCGCGCGCGCGGCGCCCGGCCTGGGCGTGCAGCGCCTCGCCGTCCGGGCCCAGTTCGCGCATGTCGCCCAGCACCAGCCAGCCCTCGGCCTTGCCGCCGGCCAGCGCATCGATCGCCGCGGCCAGTGAGCCGGGATTGGCGTTGTAGCTGTCATCGATCAGCACCGCGCCATTGGGCAGCTGGTGCGCGATCTGGCGGCCGGGAACGGGTTCGGCGCGGGCCAGGCCCGCGGCGATCTGGTCCAGGCCGATACCGGCGGCCAGCGCCAGCGTGGCGGCGGCCAGTGCATTGCTGATGTTGTGCCGACCCGGCAAGGCCAGGGCGATCTCGACCTGCCCGTGCGGGCTGGTCAACAGGAACTGGCTGCCCGAAGCGCTCGGACGGATCGCCAGCGCCGACACATCGGCGCTGTGGTCCAGCCCGTAGCGCAGCACACGGCTGCGCGGCGGCTGGCCGACGATGTGCTGTTCGAACCAGATACCGAAGGCGTCGTCGGCATTGATCACCGCCACGCCATCGGCCGGCAGCGCGGCGTAGATCGCGCCCTTGGTGGTGGCCACGCCCTGCAGGCTGCCCATCCGCTCCAGGTGGGCCGGGGCGATGTTGTTCACCAGCGCGTAGTGCGGGCGCACGATCTCGGTGAGGTAGGCGATGTCGCCCGGCTTGCCGGCCCCCATCTCGTAGATGGCGAAGTCGGCATCTTCGGGCGCATCGAGCACCGCCAGCGGCAGCCCGATCTCGTTGTTGCGGTTGCCCGGATTGGCGTAGACGACCTTGTGCTGTTCGCGCGCGACCTGCGCCAGGATGGCCAGCAGCAGGCTCTTGACGCTGGTCTTGCCGTTGCTGCCGGTGATGGCGAACACGGCGGTGCGGCGGTCACGCTGCATGCCGTGGGCGATCCGGCCCAGCGCGTGTTCGCTGTCGGCGACCACGATCTGCGGCACGGGCAGGTCGAGCAGTCGCTCCACCAACATTGCCGAAGCACCGCGCGCGATCGCGTCGGCGGCGAAATCATGGCCGTCGAAACGTTCACCGCGCAGCGCCACGTACAGGCTGCCGGGGGCAAGCGTGCGGGTGTCATTGCTGATGGCGTCGATGGCGGTGTCATCGCCATGGATCTCGCCACCGGCCCAATGCGCGATCAGCGACAGCGGGGTGCGCTTCATGGGGCCACCTCCTGCATCCGCGACGCCAGCACGCGACCGGCGACCTCGGTGTCGTCGAAGGCATGCTTGACGCCGTGGACTTCCTGATAGGGCTCATGCCCCTTGCCGGCGATCAGCACGATGTCACCGGCGCCGGCCAGGCCGATCGCGGTGGCGATCGCGGCGGCGCGGTCGCGCTGCACGGTGGCGGCAGCGGGCGAACTCAGGCCGGCGACGATGTCGGCCACGATCACGTCGCCATCTTCACCACGCGGATTGTCGTCGGTGACGATCACCACGTCGGCGAGTTTCTCGGCGATGGCCGCCATCTGCGGACGCTTGCCGGTGTCGCGCTCACCGCCGCAGCCGAACACGCAGACCAGACGCCCGCTCAGGTGGTCGTGCAGGCTGCCGAGCGCCTGTTCCAGCGCGTCGGGAGTGTGTGCGTAATCGACCACCACGGTGGGCAGGCCGTGCTCGCCGCCCAGGCGGTTCATGCGCCCGGCGATCGGCTGCAGCTGCGAAAGCAGGTCGGCGATCGCGGCCGGGGCATGGTCGAGGGCGAACAACGTACCGGCCACGGCCAGCAGGTTGTCCACGTTGAAGCGGCCCAGCAGCGGCGACTGCACCGGATGGCGAGTGCCATCGACCACCAGGTCGAAGGCGATGCCACGGCCATCCAGCTTCAGCGAGTCCGCGCGCAGCGTGGCCTGCTGCGCGCCGCGCGAGCTCAGCCCGATCTGGCGCACGCCGGCCTCGACGGTCCGCAGCAGTTCGCTGCCGAAGCTGTCGTCCAGGTTGACCACCGCCGCCTTGAGGCCCTCGCGGTGGAACAGTCTGGCCTTGGCCGCGCCGTACTGGAGCATATCGCCGTGGTAATCCAGATGATCGCGGGTGAGGTTGGTGAACACCGCCACATCAAAGTGCACGGCGTCCACGCGGCCCTGGTCCAGCGCGTGCGAGCTGACTTCCATCGCCACCGCCTGTGCGCCGTCATCGCGCAGCTGCGCCAGCACCTGATGCATCTGCAATACCAGCGGGGTGGTGAAGCCGGTCGGCACGACGTGGCCATAAAGACCCACGCCCAACGTGCCGATACTTCCACTGCGGGTACCAAGCAGGTGCCAGGCCTGGGCCAGCAGTTGCACGGTGGAGGTCTTGCCGTTGGTGCCGGTCACCCCGACCATCGTCATCGCGCGCGACGGGCGGCCGTGGAACTGGTCGGCCATCGCGCCCATGCGGTTGCGCAGGCCCCGCACGGCGATCGCGTCGGCCGGGGCCGGCAGCTCGGTCGGGGCCGGCGGGTCGAACAGGATCGCACCGGCGCCATTGGCCCGCGCCTGGTCGACGAAGCCCAGCCCGTGCGCACCGAAGCCGGCGATCGCCACGAAGGCATTGCCCGGACGCACGTCGCGGCTGTCCAGCACCAGGCCGGTGATGGACGGATCGTGGCTGAGCGCCACATCGGGAAGCAGGTGCGAAAGCAACATCGTCTGGCTCATTGCGTGCCTCCCTGCGGCGGCGGCACCGTGGCGTGCGCGCTGGGCAGCGCGGCATCGAATTCGGCGGCGGCGTCCGGGGCGATCACCGTTTCCGGCGGCGGCATCGGCAGTACCGAGGCGGCGTGCCCCATCTTTCCGGACTGCTGGGCGGCCAGCCACGACTCGATATCGTCCGGCGGCACGTCCATCAGGCGCAGCGCGCCTTCCATCACGTTGTGGAACACCGGTGCGGACACCAGGCCGCCGTAATACTTGCCGGCCTGCGGATCGTTGATCACGATGACCGTGGCAAAGCGCGGGTTGGTGGCCGGCACCACACCGGCGAACAGCGCGTTGTAATGCCCGCGCTCGTACCCGCCGGGGCCGGCCTTGCGCGCGGTGCCGGTCTTGCCGGCCACGTGGTAGCCCAGCACCGCTGCCTGCTTGGCGCCGCCCTGGGTGACCACGGTTTCCATCATCGCCACGACCTGCTTGGCGATATTCTCGTCGATGATCTGCTTGCCTTCGTTGCGCTGGCCCTTGACGAAGGTCGGCGCGATCAGCTTGCCGCCGTTGCCCAGCGCCGAGTAGGCGGTCGCGATCTGCAGCGGCGTGACATTCAGGCCATAGCCGTAGGACATGGTGGTCTTGGACGAACCACTCCAGCGCGCCGGACGCGGCAGCACGCCGGCCGATTCACCCGGGAACCCGCTATGCGGGGACACGCCATACCCGAAGCTGTGGACGTGGTCGTAGAAGACCTGGTCCGGCATCTTTGCGGCGATCTTGGCCGCGCCGATGTTCGAGCTGCGGGTGATCACGCCGGTGACATTGAGCACGCCGTTGTTGCGCGGCACGTCCTTGATGGTGAAGCGGCCCACGGACATGTAGCCCGGGTTGGTGTCCACCGTGGTGTCCTTGGTGACCACGCCGGATTGCAGCGCCGAGGCGATGGTCAACGGCTTCATGGTCGAGCCGGGCTCGACCAGGTCGGTCACCGCGCGGTTGCGGCGGGTATCCGGGGCCGCACCGCCAACCGAATTGGGGTTGTAGGTGGGCAGGTTGACCATGGCCAGCACTTCGCCGGTGGCCACGTCCATGATCACCATCGAGCCGCCGGCCGCCTTGTTGGCGATCAGCGCGTTGCGCAGCTCCTTGAAGGCCAGGAACTGGATGCGGCGGTCGATGCTGAGGGTCAGGTCCTTGCCCGGCTCGGCGGGGCGCAGCAGGTCGCTTTCAACGGTGTCGCCCTTGCGGTTGCGGATCACCCGCTTGGCGCCGGCCTTGCCGCGCAGCCATTCGTCGAAGGCCAGCTCCAGCCCTTCCTGGCCGCGGTCGTCGATGTTGGTGAAGCCCAGCACGTGCGCCATCGCCTCACCCTGCGGGTAGAAGCGACGGAACTCACGCTGCGAGGCCACGCCCGGAATTTTCAGCGCGACCACCTTTTCCGCCTCGTCCGGATTGATTCGGCGACGCAGGTACATGAATTCCTTGTCCGACTTCTGCGCCAGCTTGGAGGTCAGCTCGTCCAGCGGCATGCCCAGCGCGGTGGCCAGCTCGGGGATACGGTCCTGCGAGCGCAGCAGTTCCTGCGGGTTGACCCAGATCGAAGCCACCGGCGTGGACACCGCCACCGGCTCGCCGTTGCGGTCGGTGATCATGCCGCGCGAGGTGTTGATCGGCAGCTCGCGCAGGTAGCGCGCTTCGCCCTGGCGCTGGTAGAACTCGCTGTTGATGATCTGCACATAGGCCGCGCGGCCGACCAGCGACACCGAGCACAGCCCAAGCGCCAGACCCACCCACTTCAGGCGCTGGCGCAGGTTGAAGCTGTTGCGTGCACGGTTGCGACCGGACTTGTTCATGGCCGTACCACCACCACGTCCGCCGCTTCGGGGAACTTCATGCCGAGCTTCTCGCGGGCGACGCGGTCGACCCGGGTGGACTCGGCCAGGGTCGCCTGCTCCAGCTGCAGGCGGCCGAATTCGATGTTGATCTCATCGCGCGCGCGCTCGACCTTGGACAACTCGATGAAGGTCTGGCGGTGGCGGTGGCGCATGAACACCACCCCGATCGCCGAGGCGATGGTGCAGGCCAGCAGCACGATGAGCAGCAGGCGACTCACCCGGCCACCTCGCGCTTTTCGGCCACGCGCAGCACCGCGCTGCGCGAGCGCGGGTTGACCGCCAGCTCGTCGTCCTCGGCCTTGATCGCGCCGCCGTGCAGATCCAGGGTCGGCACGAACGCGGCCAGCTCGGGCAGCCGGCGATTGCTCGGCGGGGCCTTGGCGTGACGGTTCATGAACTGCTTGACGATGCGGTCTTCCAGCGAATGGAAGCTGATCACCGCCAGCCGGCCACCGGGCTTGAGCCGCGCCATCGCCGCGTCCAGGCCGGCTTCGAGGTCGGCCAGTTCACGGTTGATGTGGATGCGGATGGCCTGGAAGCTGCGCGTGGCCGGGTGGATCTTGTCCTTGCCACGCGGCATCACCGAGGCGATCAGCTCCGCCAACTCGGCGGTGCGGGTGAAGGGCTGCTTGTCGCGGCGGGCCACGATGGCCTTGGCGATACGGCGGCCCTGGCGCTCTTCGCCGTAGGTCCACAGCACGTCCATCAGCTCGCGCTCTTCAACCTGGTTGAGCCACTGCGCGGCGCTTTCGCCGCTGTCCGGGTCCATGCGCATGTCCAGCGGGCCGTCCTTGCCGAAACTGAAACCGCGCTCGGCCACGTCAAGCTGCGGCGACGACACGCCGAGGTCGAACAGCACCCCGTCCAGGCCGTCGGCGGTGGCCTCCCAATGCAGCAGGTCGGCGAAGCTGCCACGGAAGATCGACACGCGCGGGTCCGGCGCGAAATCGCGCTCGGCAACCGCAATCGCTTCGGGATCCTTGTCCATGACCAGCAGCCGGCCTCCGGGACCGAGTTGCTCGAGCACGCCGCGGGCGTGACCGCCACGACCGAACGTGCCATCGAGATACGTACCGTTTTCGATCACCCTCAGGCCATCCAGGACCTGCGTGTACAGAACCGGCAGGTGCCCCGCCGGCGACTGCGACACCGGAAGGTGACCGGTCTGCGCTGCTCCGCGCATCCGGGCACCCCGGCTCACAACTTCAGGTCGAGCAACCCATCGCCCAGATCCCCGTCAGACAACGTCTGCTGGATCAACGCGCGATGTGCCTGCTCGCTCCACAATTCGAATTTGTCGCCCATGCCCAGCAGAACCGCCTTCTTTTCAATGCCAACGGCACCGCGGTGGCTGGCAGGAATACTGATGCGACCGTTGCCGTCCAGCTCCAGATGCGCGGCCGAGCCGACCAGCTTCTGTTGCAGCAGACGCACGACACGCTGTGTGTTGGGCTTGGACATGACGTCGTCGCGGACCCGCTCCCACTCCTGCTCGGCATACAGCCAGAGGCAGCCGGACTCGAAGGGGTTGTAGGTCAGGACCAGGCGGTTGTTGCTCACGCGCGCGACAAGGTCGCGATGCGCGGTGGGAACCGCCATGCGCCCTTTATCGTCAACCGTGATGGCCGTCTCGCCCTGAAACACGACGCGTGCACCTTTCCTTCGCCCGGATGAAACATTGAACCACGAAAAACCACAAAAAACCCGGTTTTGCCTCTGTTGCCCACCTTAGCAGTGCCGATTGGGTTGTCAACAACTTTGCAAGCGGGAAATCACCTTGGACATCAAGGGCTTGCAGCAATGTTTAGAGACTTGTTCAAAGCTTATCCACAAGTTGCTGTTTCGTCTCATCTTTTGAGATTGGGGCGAAGTTCAGGCGCGTGTAGAGGGTGTGAAACATAGGCGCGCATTCATCCCGAGCCCCGTCGCCATTGACCCGGTCTTGCGCAAACCCCGGCACAATGCCGGMCATGTGCCTTCTCGCCCTTGCCTGGAAAACACACCCGCGGTGGCAGCTGGTCATGGCCGGCAACCGCGACGAGTTCCACGCCCGCCCCACCGCCGCACTGGTGGCCTGGCCGGCGCCGGACACCGGCCTGCTGGCCGGACGTGACCTGCGTTCGGGCGGGACCTGGGCCGGGGTCGCGCCCGAGGGCCGGATGGCGGTGGTCACCAATGTCCGCGACCCGCTGGCGCGCCAGACCGGCCCGTCACGTGGTGCTCTGGTGGCCGACTACCTGCGTGCCGACGCGTCGGCTGCCACCTTCGCCGACGAGCTGGCCGCCCGCGCCACCACCTTCGCGCCGTTCAACCTGCTGCTGGCCGACCGCGGCAGTTGCCAGTTCCTGGGTAATCACCCGCTGGGCCGCCAGGCGCTGCCACCTGGCATCCACGGCATGTCCAACGGGCCGCTGGATGCGCCGTGGCCCAAGACCGAGCGTTTGAACGCCGCCCTGCGGGGCTGGATCGCCAGCGGCAGCGACGACCTGGGGCCCCTGTGGGCGGCGCTGGCCGATGAAACCCGGGCTGATGACAGCGCCCTGCCCAACACCGGCATCGGCCTGGAACGCGAGCGCTGGCTGAGCGCAGCGTTCATCCGCAGCCCGGAGTACGGCACCCGCGCCAGCACGCTGATCGCACTGGATGCCAATGGCGAGGGTTTCATCCACGAGCGCCGGTTTGGGCCGGACGGCAGTTGCATCGGTGAGACCCGGCTGGAGGCAAGGGCGCAGATCGGCGCACTTTGACGTTGCCAAGCCAATCTTCAGGGACCGGGCATTGCGGCACTTCAGCCACAAGCAAGGGTGTTCACGAAAGTTTAACGCCGCTGCGCCAGAAGGCATTCCCGGCCCCTCGGCCCAGATGGAGCTGGTTCTGCGCAGGTTGCCGGCCCGACGCCGCCTCCAGGGCGCCTTGACGCGACGCGCTGCGTGCCGAGGATGGCGGGGCGGCGCCGTTGCCGCGTCTCCACTCTGTACGGAGCTTCCATGCGACGACGCATCCTCCTTCTTCTGATCAGCCACCTGCTTGTGCTTGGCGTGGGCTTCGGCCTGGGCGTGTACTTCCTGCCGATCCTCACCGCACCGGACGATCCGCCGGCTCAGCAGGTACAGGCTGCGATGGAGCAGGCGCGCTACCACGCCAACCTCCACCGCGACCAGAAGGGCAGCGATGCGCTGCACTGGGCCGATGGCGCGCTGAGCGTGAGCGCCACCCAGGTGGCCTTCACCGGCAAGATCGCTCCGGGGCCCGACTACAAGGTCTATCTGACCCGCGAGTTCGTCGACACCAAGGCCGGCTTTGAACGGATCAAGGCCGATGCGGTGCGGATCGGCGAAGTGAAGACCTTCAACCGCTTCCTGGTCGAGGTGCCACCGGGCGTGGATGTCGAGGAATTCACCACTGTGGTGGTGTGGTGCGAGCGCTTCGCGCAGTTCATCTCGGCCGGGCAATACCGAACGCCGGGGTGATCGCCCGCCCTCCGCACGCCGGGATGTGGGACAATGCGCGCGGCGGAGTCGGCCAGACAGTCGCGTCATCCCTTGCGGATGCCGAGGAAAGTCCGGGCTCCACAGGGCAAGGTGCCAGGTAACGCCTGGGCGGCGCGAGCCGACGGAAAGTGCAACAGAAAGATACCGCCTACGTTTCCTTCGGGAAGCCGGTAAGGGTGAAATGGTGCGGTAAGAGCGCACCGCGAGTCTGGCAACAGACCGGCACGGCAAACCCCACCTGGAGCAAGACCAAATAGGGACCTAATGGCGTGGCCCGCGTCGGGTCCGGGTAGGTTGCTTGAGCGCTGCGGTGACGTAGCGCCTAGAGGAATGACTGTCCACGACAAAACCCGGCTTATCGGCCGGCTCCGCCCTTTCTTCGCGATGCCGCGAAGAAGCCCCACGGTTTGCGGTGCAAACCGTGGGCCCCGGGCGCCACCAGCGTCCAATTCCCCGCGGCTGTCGCCGCGCCCCCTTTACTAAAGGGGGCTGTGCCTCCAGACGGTTTGCGGGGGGGKTTATTCAAAWGCGGTGTTTGCTGCACGYCTGGTAGAGCCACCCCATGGGTGGCTGYTGTTCGTTCCGGCATCGTGCGTAGCCACCCATGGGGTGGCTCTACCTCTTCGGCATCGCGTGCAGCCACCCGTGGGGTGGCTCTGCCTGCGCCCAGCTCGCGATCAGCTGCCGTAGAGGGCTTTGCGTGGGGCGCCGGTGAGTTCGGCGGCGAGCTTGGCGGCGGTGGACGGCGGGAGGTGTTCGCTGAGCTTGGCGTACATGCGGCGGCCGGCGGCCAGCTGCGCTTGTTCGTCGTCGGCGGCGCCCTGCACCATCACCACGAACTCGCCCTTGCGCTGGTTGTCGTCGGCTTCCACCTGCTGCAGCAGCGAGGCCAGCGTGCCGTCGAGGACGGTCTCGAACAGCTTGGTCAGCTCGCGGGCCAGCACCGCCGGGCGCTGCGCGCCGAAGGCCGCGACCATGTCGGCCAGCGACTCGGTGATGCGGTGCGAGGATTCGTAGAACACCAGCGTGCGGGTTTCGCCAGTCAGGCCCTGCAGGCGTTCGCGGCGGCCCGAGCCCTTGGCCGGCAGGAAGCCTTCAAAGGTGAAGCGGTCGCTGGGCAGGCCGGCCACGCTCAATGCGGCAATCGCCGCGCAGGCACCCGGCACCGGGCTCACCCGGATGCCCGCCTCGCGGGCAGCGCGCACCAGCCGATAGCCCGGATCGCTGACCAGCGGGGTGCCGGCATCGCTCACCAGCGCCAGCGATTCACCGGCCAGCAGGCGCGCCACGATGCGCTGGGACAGCGCTTCCTCGTTGTGGTCGTGCAATGCCACCAGCGGCTGCTGGATGCCGAAATGGGCCAGCAACTGGCCGCTGCGGCGGGTGTCTTCGGCGCAGATCGCCGCCACCGAGCGCAGCACGTCCTGCGCCCGCGGCGTCAGGTCGGCCAGGTTGCCGATCGGGGTGGCAACGACATACAGCGTAGGGACAACACTCATCGCAACGGCACTCGTGGGTCAAGGGTAGAATCGTACCGTTCCCCGGCCACGGCCGCTGCCCCCATCGAATGGACCTGATCATGAACAAGCCCGTCGCACGGATCTCCGCCCTTTCGTTGTCGCTGATGCTGCTTGCCGGCTGCGCCACGACGAGCCTGACCAGTGCGCCCGAATCGCCGGCGCAGAGCCAGGCGTTGGCGCTGATCGACCAGGGCAAGCCGCGCGACGCCGCCGTGCAGCTGGAAGCACTGGCCAACACCTTGAAGGGCAGCGCCCGCGCTGCCGCGCTGGCCGATGCTGCCTTTGCCTGGCATGAGGCCGGCGACAGCGCACGCGCGCGCAGCCTGCTGGCCCAGATCACCCCGCGCCAGCTCAACGGCGCCAACCTGCAGCGCTACCACCTGACCACCGCCGAGCTGGCCCTGGCCGACAAGCAGCCGGCGCAGGCGCTGGCCTCGCTGAAGGAATCCTCCGATACGGTGGTGCCGCAGCTGCGCACGCGCTGGCAGCTGGCCCGCGCCGATGCGCTGCRGGGCACCGGCGACATCATCGGTGCCGCGCAGGAGCGCGCCCGCGCGCATGCCGCGTTGACCGGCAAGGCGCGCACCGACAACCAGCAGGCCATCGCCGGTCTGCTCGGCACGCTCGACGATGCCACCCTGCGTTCGCGCGCGGCGGCACTGCCGGCCAACGAGCCGCTGTACAACTTCGCCGGGCGCGCGTTGATCGCCCGCGGGCTGCCGCTGCCGCGTCCGTTTGATCGCGAGCAGGCGGTGCAGTTCGATACCAGCAAGCGTCCGCCGGCCATGAGCGATGGCTACCGCCCGCCGCTGAAGATGGCCGTGCTGCTGCCGCTCAGCGGTCGCCTGGCCACCGCCGCCCAGCCGGTGCGCGATGGCCTGCTCAGCGGTTATTACGCCGAAACCCGCCGTCGCCCGGACATCCAGTTCATCGATACCGCCGGCACCGCTGCCGGTGCGGTGGCGGCCTATGACAAAGCCGTCGGTGCCGGCGTGGACTTCGTGGTCGGTCCGCTCGGCCGCGACGAGGTCGATGCGGTGTTCGGCCGCGCCCAGCTGCCGGTGCCGGTGCTGGCGCTGAACCGTGGCAAGAGCAGCCCGCCGGCCGGTAGCGCCGGGTTCTCGCTGGCCCCGGAAGACGACGGCATCATCGCCGCCGAATTCCTGCGCGGCCGCGAGCGCAGCAAGGTGCTGGTGGTGCACAGCAACGACGACAACGGCCGCCGTGCCGCCGCCGCCTTCCGCGAACGCTTCGCCCAGCGCGGCGGCCAGGTGGTGGCCACGATCGGGTTCGGCGAAGCCGAGGGCGATATCAGCGCGCAGATCCGCGC